>JBQTJO010000121.1:0-5443 GCA_052387015.1 Gemmatimonadota bacterium | reverse complement strand
CGCGTAGAATCACCTCGAACGTTGGGCGGGCGTAAGCGTTCAGCAGGTGGCCGCCGCGCGTGCTTCCGTCCGGCCCGGCGACGACCGCATGCGCGTGAAACTTGACCTCGCCCGTCTCGGTGATCGCGATGTTCCCGGTCACCGAAACGGCTTCCACCTGCTCGCTCACTTCGATCGGCACGTATTTCTTCAGCTCCCAGCTCCAGAACGCCAGGGTCGCGCGCTCGAAGGCACCGATGCCATGCACATGCGCGCCTCTCACTCCCTGCCCGCGCGCGAAGTCCGACACGCCCTCGACGACCTCATCACCAATGTCGAAAACCAGGACGAAGAGGCGTGTCTCGCCAGTCCGCATCTCTTTCGTTCTCACGTGTCGCCTTCCCCTTCGAGCGCCGAGTTCAGAACTTCTGCCAGATGAACTGCTCGTTTGTCGGTGAGCTGCCGGATCTGCTCGCGGCAGCTGAAGCCGTCGGCGACGATGATCGTATCGCGGCCAGCCGCTCGCACGCGCGGCAGCAGCACGCGCTCACCGATCAGGCGTGACACCTCGAACTTGTCGTGCTCGAAACCGAACGAGCCGGCCATGCCACAGCAGCCCGAGTCCAGCAGCTCGAACTCGAGACCCAGTCGCTCCAGCACTTCACGGTCCGCCCCCATTCGCATCACCGACTTGTGATGACAGTGGCCGTGCACGAGGGCCTTGCTCTGAATCCTGGGCAGCTCGAACTCGGCCGCCCGCTCATCCAGGAACTCGCTGAACAGGAGTACCTGGCGAGAAAGCCGCCTGGCATCCAGATCGTTGGGGAAGAGGTTCGGCAGCTCGTCCCGGAATACGGCGGCACAACTCGGCTCCAGCACTACGATCGGAATGCCTGCCGCAATTTGAGGGCGCAGCTCGCGTAGAATTTGTCGCAACTGCCGCTTGGCGAGTCCGAGAAATCCGAAATCGTAGAGGGGCCTGCCGCAGCACAACGATTTGTGCGGAATCGCGACCTGAAAACTCAACCGCTCCAGCACACTGGTTGCCGCGCGTGCGGTTTCCGGATGAAAGTGGTTGTTGAACGTGTCCGGCCACAGGAGCACGTGTGCATCCTCAGCTGCGACGCGTTGCCGGTTTGCATGGAACCACGCCCGGAAGGTCTGGCGCGCAAACTCCGGCAGCTCTCGTTGCGGCGCGATGCCGCCGATCGCTTTGATGGCGCCTTTCAGCCCGCGCGTCCGGGCGACGAAATTGACCAGCGACGGCGCCAGCGCGCCGACGCGCGCGCTCCAGTAAATGAGCCCCATGGCGTAGGCGCTGCGCGGTCGAATGCGCCTGCGGTAGTAGTGCGCCATGAACTCCGCTTTATACGTCGCCCTGTCGACGGTGACCGGGCACTCGCGCCTGCAGGCCTTGCAGGCGAGGCAGAGGTCCAGCGCTTCCTTTACGTGCTTGTCCCGCCAGCCGCCCTGCAGGACGTCCGAGCGAAGCATCTCATTCAACAGATGAGCGCGACCGCGCGTCGAGTGCTGCTCCTCGAGCGTGACCATGTAACTCGGGCACATGGTTCCGCTGTTCGTCTTTCGGCATTCACCCACGCCCACACAGCGCAGCGTGGCGTGCGCGATGCTGCCGTTGTCGGCGGGGAACTGGAAATGTGTCGCGGGTGCGGCCGGCCGGTAGCCGGTGCCGAGCCGCAAATTCTCGGTGATCGGATACGCATCGACGAGCTTGCCCGGATTCATCCGTCCATTCGGATCCCAGATCGCCTTGAATTCGCGAAATGCCTGGATCAGCTCCGGCCCGAACATCTTCACGAGCAGCTCGCCGCGCGCCTGGCCGTCGCCGTGTTCGCCGGACAGCGAGCCGCCCATTGCGAGGACGAGATCCGATGCCTCATCCAGAAACGACCGGAACCGCTTTATCCCCTTGTCCGTGATCAGGTCGAAGTTGATGCGCGTGTGAACGCAGCCCTGCCCGAAATGACCGTAGAGGGCGCCGCGATAGCCGTAGCGCGCGTAGAGCTTGCGCAACGCGCGCAGGTAGTCGCCGAGTCTCTCCGGCGCAACCGCCGAATCCTCCCAGCCTTCCCAGGTAGGATCGCGTCCCTGCACGAACGCCGTGGCGCCGAGACCGCTCTCGCGAATCTGCCAGACCAGGCGCTCTTCTTCCTGCTTCTCGTAGAGTTTCGCGGCGGGCGCTTCGGCTCCGCGCTCGAGCGCGGCCATGCACTCGCGCGCACGCTCGTCCGCTTCGGCCTTCGTCTCGCCGCCGAACTCCACCAGCAGCCAGCCACGGCCGTCCGGCAGCAGCCGCAGGTCTTCCGGATGCAGCCCTTTCCGCTTCATGTCTTCGACCAGTACGTCGTCGATCCCTTCCAGGCCGATCGGCTCGAAGCGGAGGATGCCCATCACCGCATCCGCGGCCGCGGCGCAATCGCGATAGCCGAGCACGAGCAGCGAGCGCGCGGGCGGACTGTGCACGAGCCGCAGCCCGGCTCCGAGTACCGTGACACACGTACCCTCGGAGCCGACCAGCGCGCGAGCAACGTGAAACCCGTTTTCGGGCAACAGCTGATCGAGATTGTAGCCTGACACGCGGCGCGGAATCTTCGGATAGCGCTCGCGAATGAGCGGCTCGTAACGATCGCGCAGCGCTTTCAGCCGCAGATAGATTCCGGCCCGCCGATCGCCCGCCTGCACGATGTCCTCGAACTCGTCATCGCTCGTGCGTCCCACGCGCATGCGCAGTCCATCGTAGGTGAGAATGTCCAGCTCCTCGACATTGTCGTCCGTCTTGCCCGCCATCAGCGAGTGGACACCGCACGAGTTGTTGCCGATCATGCCACCCAGCGTGCAGCGGTTGTGAGTCGCCGGGTCCGGCGCAAATGTGAGCCGATGCTGCTCCGCTCGTTCCCTCACGCGATCCAGCACTGCGCCGGGGTGAACCCACGCCCGCCGCGCGGCCGGATCCAGCTGGATGATGTCGTTCAGGTATTTCGAGAAATCGAGGATGACGGCCACGTTGCAGCATTGGCCCGCGAGGCTGGTGCCGCCGCCGCGTGACAGCACGGGCACGTTCTCGTCACGACAGATCGCAATCGTCGCGATCACATCGTCAATGGTTTTCGGGATGACGACCCCGATGGGGACCTGCCGGTAATTCGATGAATCGGTGGCATACAGAGCACGGCTGCCGTCATCGAACCGGACTTCTCCGGCCAGCGCGCCGCGCAGTCGATCGGCCAGTCGCGATTCAGATCGCATACTGCTCGGCATCCGCAAGCTTCAGTTCGAGACCCAGGCCGGGGCGCGTCAGGTCCGGCGCCAGCATGCCGTCGCGCGGTACGGGCGCACCGTCGAACAGCAGCTGCTCGATGCGCACGTGATCGTGAAAATATTCCACATGAACGACCGGCCCGAGCGCGCAGCAGACGGCCACATGCAAAGCCGGAGCGGTGTGCGCGGAAAGCGGCAGGCCGTGCGCATCGCAGAGCACGCCGGCTGCGAGAAACCCGGTTATGCCGCCGCACCGCGTCGCATCGGCCTGGAGCACGTCGACCGCACCGGCCTCGAGCATGCGCCGGAAGTACGCCGGCTCATACCCGTACTCGCCGGCCGCGATGTCCATTCCGGCCGGCGCCCGGTCTCGCAACAGCCTGAGGCCTTCGAGGTCGCAAGCCGCAACCGGCTCCTCGAACCAGCTCACCTGCTCACTCGCGAACTGCTCCGCAAAGCGCAGCGCCTGCTTGCGCGTGTACGCGCCATTCGCATCGACGAACAGCTCGACTTCCGCGCCGATCGCGGCCCTCGCCGCTCGCACGCGCTCGAGATCGCGCGCCGGCTCGCGGCCGACTTTCATTTTCACGCGGCGCATTCCCAGACTGGCCCAACCTTCGAGCTGCTTCTGCAGCTCCGCTATCGAATAGGATGTAAAACCACCGCTGCCATAGATCGGGACCTGCTCGCGCACCTGGCCCAGCAACAGCGCAATCGGCACCTGGAGCAGACGCGCCTTCAGATCCCACAGCGCCACGTCCACAGCCGAGATCGCCAGCGCGGACACGCCGGCCGTACCGACGTTCCTAACCAGCCGCCGCATCATGTGCCACGCGGCCGGCACGGCCATGCCATTTTGCCCGATGAGCAAGGAGCTCAGGTGTTCTGCGACGAAGCGCGCGCAGGTGGCATCGGCGTAGGTGTAGCCGAGTCCCGTCGTATCTGCTGCGCGCACCTTTACCACGACCATAGTCGTTGCCTGCCATTCCAGCGTGCCATCCGATTCCGGTGACTGAGTTGGAATCCTGTACGCGGCGACGTCGACGTGCTCGATGCGCGGCGTATCGGTTAGCAACTCGCCTATTCGTCCGCCGCGAAGGCGATCGTGCTCAGCAACGCGTTCTCCGCCTGCCGTGAATCGAGACGCGTATGCTGAACCACGATCGGCACGCTCGCTGTGATCACGCTGGCAAAGTCGGTGTCGAGCGGAATGGGCTCGGGGTCCGTCAGATCGTTGAAGCGAACGTGACGCGTGCGACGCGCCGGCACGTTCAGCCGGTAGGGTCCGACCGGCTCGCGATCGCTGTAGAAGATCCGGATCTCGACCAGCGCTTCGCGATCCGATGCGTTCAACAGGCACACGGTCTCGTGGCTGAGCATTTGCGGCTCGGGACCGTGACTTCCGGCCGGAATGTATCCTTCTGCAATCGCCCAGGTGCGACGTCCGATGTTCATGCTCGTCGCGACCTTCAGTGCACGAGCGTACGCGCGCGATCCGCGCCGCGCAGCAGCGATTCCGCCGCCGCACCGTATACCAGGTGGCCGACCAGCCCGCGTGCATGCGCCTGCCAGGGAAAGCGATTCGGCGGCGGCGTGATGCCTAGAGCCGTGTTCGCGCCTTCGTCGACCAGCAGGAAAAAAGCGGCGCCGAACAGCAGGCCGTAACCGGCCGAGGCTTCCGGCCGGCGGTGCCTGAGCCAGCCATACAACGCGCCCATGCCAATGCCGAACGCCCAATGCAGTCCGGCGCCGAGCTTTTTCTCCTGCCTTTCCGTCAGCGTCCGCCCGGCGGCCGCAGCCAGTTTATCGGCCGCACGGACATAGGCGTCCTTGCCCTGGCGCACCCGCTCCTCGCGCGCATGCGCGGCCGCATCTTCCCGATCGTACATCACCGTGGTCGCGCGCCCCATCAGCCAGGTCGCGGCGCCACCCGCGGCCGCGCCGGTGGCAACATCATAGAGCAGATCGGCCTTGCTTTTTCCGTTGTTCATGAGAACCTCCTCCCGAGAGAGGAGGTGGGGCAAGTTTGATACCTCGTTGTGCTTGCGGCGATGGAGATCAGAAGGCCGCGCCGGCAGCACGCGCAAGCCGAATTCTCGACGGCTTGCCGACGACGGTCCAGGCAAAGATTACGGCCGATCCGCTCACGGCCATGCGCGGAAAGCCGCTCGCGCGCGCGGCGCTC
>JBQTJO010000120.1:0-3660 GCA_052387015.1 Gemmatimonadota bacterium | reverse complement strand
TCATGATCCGAGTCAGCGCGAACCTGAGCCGGGAATGTGGCAAGGACGCCGGTGCCTCGGCTACCAGTTCGCCGTTGACCAGCTCGTAGCCGAGGTTTTCGTCCGGCACCGGGATGTTCGATGCATTGGCGCAAGCATGCATGCGCGCATAACCGAACGCCGCGGTCGGCATGGCTGAGAAGTTGATGTTGACATATTGACATATTTGCGCTAAGCTTTGACATATGAGAACCACTGTGCGCCTCGACCCGCAACTCATGGCCGATGCCAGGCGCTTCGCATTCGAGACCGGCCGAACGTTGACGCGGCTCATTGAGGAAGCCCTGCGCGAAAAGATCGCGCGCCACGCCAAGCCTCGCGCCCGAACAGCCGTCACCTTGCCAACGTATCGCGGAGGCGGCTTGCAGCCGGGCGTCGACCTGGATGATTCCTCCAGGCTGCGTGACCGAATGGATGCCGGCTGATGCGCCTATGCGACGTCAACGTCCTCGTCTATGCGCACCGCGAGGACGCCGCTGACCACCAGCTCTATCGAGATTGGTTGCACGACCTGATCAATGGTGCGGAGTCTTATGGCGTTTCGGATCTCGTGCTGAGCGGGTTCTTACGTGTGGTAACGCATCCGGCCGTGTTCGCGAACCCCACGCCGACCGCTCAGGCGCTGGATTTCGCTAACCAGCTTCGCAATCAGCCGAACTGTGTGCTGATTTCGCCGGGTGTACGTCACTGGGAAATTTTCGTCGACTTGTGCACGCGCGCAGCTTCCAGGGGAAACCTGGTACCGGACGCGTATCACGCCGCGCTGGCCATCGAGTCCGGCAGCGAATGGATGACGACGGATCGCGGGTTCGCTCGGTTTCCGGGGCTGCGTTGGCAGCATCCGCTGGAGGCTTAGCCGCTTTATAACAAATGCGATTCGCGGTGCTGGGCGCCGCGGCGGCCGTCTCGCATACAGAATGTGACGCAAATCAGCTCGAGACTCTGGTTGTCAGATAAGCCAGTCGCGATGACAGCTCCGGCTGCGAGATGGACAGCAGTTTCGGCGATATCGCCGCGAGTAAGGCGTCGAGTCCTGGACTCGCGAATGAGTAGCCCTTGCGTGACTCACGCAGGTTTGGCGGCACGCCGTGAGCGAGACGCCGGCGCAGCTGCATGTTGAGCAGACGATTGTCGAACCGCGCGTGCGTCAGGCGCTGCTGTAGCAGCTGCGCGAAGCGCGCCATGTTGCCGCTCTGACTCGAGCCGATCTGGTCTCCGAGTCCGGCAAAGTCGACCAGCTCGGCGTAGACCGCGAGCCGCAGACCGCCGGCGAGATAGAAATGAACGAAATGACAGAGATCACGGACTTCTACTCCCGGCGCGATCGTCGTGCGCAGCGATGGCGGTGCGCCTTCCGCCGGCCGCGGCGTACTGCTCACGATGACCGGCGAGTGATCGTGCGCGATCTCGATACCCTGATCGCCGGCCATGAGTGTAACGGATCGCTCGCCAAGCGCGAAGCTCGGCACCAGCAGCGGCGTCGGCACTTCCAGCAGATCGTCACCGGTGATGATTACGCAGCGCATGCCGCCGGCGCGCAGACGAGTCGTCGCCTGCTCGACGACAGCGGCATCGGTATCGGCAAGCCATATCTCGGGAACGGAGTAGCGGATCTTCAGGTTCGCGTCGACGGGAAGCAGCCCAAGAACGGACGCCGCGACTTGGGCGTCAACGTGAGGATGCGGCGGATTTGAAACGAGCAGCATGTAGCTCGCCATGCGGCGCAATATACGACGTCAGCGCTTGGATGGGCATTTTTAAACGGCGGCACCTTTGGCCGTTATCACGGCCGGCTGGTCATAACCGTCGAGCCGCACGCCACAGAGTGCATACACCCTGGTTGCCTGGTCCGGATCGCCGGCTGATGAGCGTAATGCATTGGGATCCTCCTATACCTGGATGATCTGATCCCGCCGCGTCCCGACCGACACGAACGCGATCGGCACCTCGGTCAGCTCCTCGATCCGGTCGAGGTACGCGCGCGCCGCCGGCGGCAGCTCCGCAATGGATCTCGCCCCGGACGTCGTCGCCAGCCACCCCGGCAGCGTCTCGTAGCAGGGCTGCGCTTCCTCGAGCAGTGAAAGGTCATAGGGGAACACGCTGTCGAAGCGCTGGCCGTGAATGTCGTAGCCCGTCGCGATCCGGATCTCGTCGAAGGTGTCGAGCACGTCGAGCTTGGTGACGGCAAGGCCGGTCAGGCCGTTGACGCGTGCCGAGTAGCGGGTGACGACCGAATCGAACCAGCCGCAGCGCCGGGGCCGGCCGGTGGTGGCGCCGAATTCGCCGCCCAGCTTGCGCAGGTGCTCGCCCAGCTCGCCCGGAATCTCGGTCGGCAGCGGCCCGCTGCCGACCCGCGTGGTGTATGCCTTCACCACGCCGAGCACGAATCCGATCGCGGTCGGGCCGATGCCGACGCCGGTCGCCGCGCCGCCGGCGGTGGTAGTCGACGACGTGACGTAGGGATACGTGCCGTGATCGACATCCAGCAGCGCCCCCTGCGCGCCTTCGAGCAGCACGCGCTTGCCGGCCTTGAGCCCCTGCATGATCTCGCGCCCGGTCTCCGCCACCAGCGGCCGAAGCCGGGTCGCCAGCTCGAGCGTCCGGCTCACGACGTCGTGCAAGTTGATCGGCTCGGCGCCGACCGTACGCAGCCGCTCGTTCGCGCGGTCGCAGGCGGCCGTGAGCTTCTTGCGCGCGCGCTGCTCGTTCATCAGGTCGCCGGCGCGCACTCCCTGGCGCGCGATCTTGTCCTCGTACGCGGGCCCGATGCCGCGTCCGGTTGTGCCGATCTTCTCGCTGCCGAGACTCGCTTCACGAGCCTGATCGAGTTTCTTGTGATAGTCGAGCAGCAGATGCGCGCGGCCGCTCACGCCGACGCGCCCATCCACATCGATGCCGCGATCGCGGATCGAGTCCAGCTCATTGAAGAACTGCTCGATGTCGAGCACTACGCCGTTGCCGAGCAAACAGCGCGTGCCCTCGTGCAGAATGCCGGAAGGGATCTGGTGCAGGATAAATTCGTTGCCGCCCACGTGCACCGTGTGGCCCGCGTTGGCGCCGCCCTGGTAGCGCGCGATAATGGCGGCTTCCGCCGCGAGTACGTCGACGATCTTGCCTTTGCCCTCGTCGCCCCACTGAGCGCCGACCACGACCTGGCAGTTTGCTTTTTCCTGCATGCTATGAGATTACAGGCTGGGCGCGCCGGCTACAAGCTCGGCTGCGCGGGCGTTTCGCGCAGAATACGCAGTGCGCGGCTGACCAGGTCGACGGCGGTATCGATGCCACGCCCGCTCATCGACTGCATGGAATCCGCGGGGCGGTGCACGCGCCGCATGGATCGCATGGTGCCGCGCATGATGGTAATGGCCGGCAGATGCACGCGCGCCAGGGGGATGTGATCGAGCAGCAGGCCGAACGGCACGTTGCGCCGGCGCGCCTGCACGTCCATTTCAGTGGCCGCGCGCAACGCGGCGGCGACCAGATGCGGTGCGATGTGGCGCGGCGGCATGCCGAATTTTTCGAGAATGTAGAACGCGCCGTCGTCGTCGATGCCGTCGACGTTGATGACGCCAATGACGGGATCGAGCTTGCGCGCGATCGCGCGCGCGCCGACCAGCCCGA
>JBQTJO010000119.1:0-7554 GCA_052387015.1 Gemmatimonadota bacterium | reverse complement strand
CCAGCTCGAGCCAGCGCTCGTTCGTGTAGTCGACCGTGTCATTGAAGAATTCCTGCGGATCGGCCGTGTGGATGAAGACGGGTATGCCGAGCCGCGCGGCTTCCGCCCAGATCGGATCCAGCGCGGGATCATCAATGCGCAGCCGTGCGCCGTCGGCTCGCGTGAAGGAAAGCCCTAGTCCTTTGGAGATCTCACCGATGCCGACCGCGCCGGCCGCAACATCCGCGCGCAGCTGCTCGACTGCCTGCTTCGTCCAGCCGGGTCCGACATTTCGAAAGTCGACGCCGGCGAGCAAGCGCACGCGCTCTTTCAACTGCGGTGACGCCGCTACGGCAGCCAGCGCGCGCTGCAGCCGCTCGCCCGACAGGTTATCCGCGGAGACGATGACGCGCAGGTTCAAACTGTCGAGCGCGGCGGCGAGTCTGGTTCTGCCCGAATCCGACGCGAGCAGCGACTGCACGTGGCCATGGAAATCGATTGCCGGGTACTTCGCGCGCGATACGGTGCGCACCGGCACGATCAGCGTCGAGCGAGGACGGTAATCGAGAATGCTGGGTGGTGGCACCTCCGGCGCCATGCAGCGGCGCGGTCGGATTTCGGTCATGCCGGGTGGACACGACTCGCCCTCGGCAATCGGAATGCCGGGAGTGCTCGCGCCCTGCTGTGCGCTCAGCTCGCCAGTCAGAAGAAGCACCAACGCGGCCGCGCTGGTGGCAAGAAGTTGCATCCGCATTCGATTCCTTTGATCATATGGGCACTGAAGCTCGTTCACGATACTGTAGGCGGAGATTCATGGAAACGAAAGCATGGAAGCCCGAAGGCTACACGTCGGTTGCGCCGTATCTGATTACGACGGGCGCGCAGCGCGTCATTGATTTTCTCAAGGCGGGATTCGACGCGACCGAGCTGCGCCGGTATGAAGACGAGCACGGCAGAATCATGCATGCGGAAGTGCGCATCGATGACACGGTCGTGATGATTGCGGACGACGCGGAGAACTGGCCGGCTTTGCAGAGTCATCTGCACGTGTACGTGCCGGACGCGCTGGCCAGCTACAACCGGTCTTTGCAGGCTGGTGGTGAGTCCGTCCAGGCGCCGGCGAGCCGGGCAGGGGATCCCGACCTGCGCGGCGGCGTCAAGGATCCGAGCGGCAACACCTGGTGGATCTCCACGCAGAAATAGGTGTCGCGACCACGGACGTGGTCCGATGCTTGCATCGCCTGCCTCCTCTCCCTCACGCCCATCCCTCTGGCGCGCCACTCGGCACGCCAACCTGCTTGCCAGACGGAGGACATATGCGTGTAACCCGCCAAACCCTCGCGCTGTGCTCTACACTCGCCCTGTTGGCCGCCTGCGCGGAGAGCCCGTCCGCACCCCGCAGCGGGGCGCTGCCCGTTCCATCAGCTGCGCTGATCGATGCGACCACGGGTGCGGAAATCGAGATCCGCCGGCCGAAAATAGACGTGACCGACTGGCTCGACGAAAGCGTCACCATCCCGCCCGAAGTGCTCACGCCTGAAGCCGCGCGTAACATCGGCCCCGGCTCCGCGATCATCATCACGATCCCGGGCGAAGGCCGCTTCGGCTGCACCGCCAATTTCGTATGGCAGCAGGGCTCGAAGCGCTACCTCGGTGCTGCCGGCCATTGCTTCCTGCCCGCGGCCCGCAAGGCCACCCATGGCGCCGGCGCCGATTACGACGCCTCAGGCGTGACTGTCCGGGTCTGCGTCGAGAGGTGCGAAGGCAATTTCCGTACGGCGCTGCTGGTCGGCACGTTCGTCGAACTCTCCAGAGTCGCTTACGCGCGACAGACGGACCCGACCGGTCAGGAGGACGTCGGCAACGACTTCGGCGTGGTCGAGATACCCGCCACCGCGGCGCACCTGATCCGTCCCGGGATGCCGGTTTGGGGCGGCCCGGATGGCGTGACCGAGCTCAAGCAAGGCGCCTTCGCCTGTCACTACGGCAACGGTCTGCTGGTGGGCGAGACCTTCGTGACCAAGGCACGCGTCGGCGTCGGCGGCGGATCCGAGGAGGACTTCTGGCTGGGCGACTTCGCGGGCGCATTCGGCGACTCCGGCTCGGCGCTCAACGGGTGCCAAAGCGCTGTCACCACCTTTACGGGCACGGGCGCAGTCGGCGTGCTCACGCACCTGGGCCTCTCCGTCTGCCCGTGCGACGTCAAGTTCAGGAAGCTGCGCGTTAAGGCCCAGCACGGCGTGATCTTCGGCACCACCGTCGCGCGGGCGATCGGAATGGCGACCGAAGCCGGATTGAAGCTGAGCATCGTGGAGCCGTAAACCGGCAGTAAGGAAAACGGCCGGGCGCGTCCTCGGCGCCCGGCCTGCGTTGCGGTCAGCATTGAGCACCTTCAGGATTCGATGTACATCCGCGAACCGGGTGTCGTCAGCAGCTCGCCCGTTTCCAGCAGCGTCTTCAATCCGGACAGGACCATCGGCCAGCCGCCGTAAAGCTCATCGTTGGCGCCTTCGCGCAGCTGATCGTGCGTCACCCTCAGCCGGCAGGAATCGCCGACCGGCTCAACCTCCCAGGTCACCCGCGAGGTGCCTTCCGCTTTCACCTCGTCGCTCCATAGCGCCCGGAAGTTCTGGACCAGCCGGCGCGGCGGATCGACTTCCAGGTTCTCACCCTCCAGAATCGGCGATCCCGGCGAGACGGTCTCCGGGCCGGCCGTGCCAGCATAGGAGGAACCCGCCTTCCAATCGGATGTGACGACGACGCCGAAGCTGTACTTGCGCCGCATGTCGGGATCGATAATCGCATGCCACAGCCGCTCCGGCGTCGTCTTGATGTAGATCTCGAACACCTTCTCCATTGTCTCCTCCTCCAGTTCGTGCTTGAGGTTGCTGAGAGTTGCGGCCCACGCCTCGGCGAATTTGCTCACCCACCGGTCGTGTATGAGGCGAATCGGGACGGGGTTCAGAAAGTGCAGCTTCTCGCGCCCGCGCCGCCGGGTCACGACCAGGCCGGCCGCCTCGAGCACCCGCAGATGCTTCATCACGCCGAAGCGTGTCATCGGAAGCCGCCGCTCCAGCTCGCGCAGCGTCTGCCCGTCTGCCCGGAACAACTCGTCGAGCAGGCTGCGGCGGGTCGCATCCGCCAGAGCCCTGAACACGTCATCCATGCGGACAATATGTGACTGTTTAGTCACCTGTCAAGACAGAGCCGGGTCCCATCGCCATATGCTCCCGATCCCCCATTATCCCCTTTCTTCCACGACCACTAGACTTAGCTAGCGCGCAAGGGTTTACTGCGAGGGCGGATTCACCTTTTCCGGTCCGGACCTTCTGGAAATCCTCGCTGCATTCAATGCCATGAAATGAACCTGACTGCTCGCTTCCGGCAGCTTCACGAAATCGGGTGTTTCGTGATTCCCAATCCGTGGGACGTGGGCAGCGCCCGCGTACTCGAACAGCTCGGCTTTCCTGCGCTCGCAACCACCAGCTCCGGTTTTGCGTGGTCTCAGGGTTGCCCCGACAATCATGTTTCAGTCGACGTCGTGCTCGCCCACTTTCGCGCGCTCGTTTCCGCCGTCGGCGTTCCCGTGAATGGCGATTTCGAAGGCGGCTTTGCCGTCGAGCCGGAGGCCGTGCGTGCAAATGTGTCGCTCGCCGTCCTGACTGGCATTGCCGGCATTTCAATCGAGGACTCGACCGGTAAGCCCGCCGATCCGCTGCACGATTTCGAGCTTTCGGTTCAGCGCGTGCGCGCGGCGCGGCGCGCGATCGACGAAAGCGGCACCGGTGTCCTGCTCACGGGACGATCCGAGGGCTTCATCGTCGGCCGGCCCGATCTCGGCGAAGCGATCCGCCGTCTGACCGCGTATGCCGAAGCCGGCGCGGACTGTCTGTACGCTCCGGGTGTCCGTTCGAAAGATGAGATCGCCACGATCGTGCGCGCGGTCGCGCCCAAACCGGTCAACGTGCTGGTCGGCGGCGATTTTACTACCGTGGCGGCACTCGCGGAGCTGGGCGTGCGCCGCATCAGCGTGGGCGGTGCGCTCGCGCGTGTGGCCTGGACCGGCTTGCTCGCCGCCGCACAGGAAATCGCGGAGCAGGGGACTTTTACCGGTCTCGCGCGCGCCGTGCCGTTCGATGCCATCAACGGCCGTCTCGAGCGCTGATGCGCATCGGCCTGATCAGCGACACGCATGGCAGGCTGCGTCCTGAAGTGTTCGACCGCCTGGCCGGCGTCGAGCTGATTCTGCACGCCGGCGACATCGGCTCGCCCGACATCATCACCGAGCTGGAGACGATCGCGCCCGTCCGGGCCGTGCATGGCAACACCGATGACTTCGACATCCGCGAGCGCTATCCTGAGACCGTTTCGCTCGAAGTCGATGGCAGGCGCATTGTGCTCACGCATGGTCATCTGCTCGGCGCGCCAACGCCGCGCCTGTTGCGCGAGGCGCATCCCGCCGCGGACATCATCATCTACGGCCACACGCACAGGCCGCTGCTCGACGCGGGACCACCCCTGGTCGCCAACCCGGGCGCTGCCGGACCGGCGCGCTTTCATTTGAAACCGAATGTCGCGGTGCTGGAGACGTCGTCGCTCACCATTGAATTCCTGGAGCTGACCGCGTGAAACTCGAGCTGCTCGTCGATGCGATCTTAAGACAGAGAGAGATAGAGGGAAGACCGGACTAGAAAACCGGATTAGAAAATCGGATTAGAAAATCGGATTAGAAAATCGGATTAGAAAATCGGATTAGAAAACCGGACTCGAAAACCGGACTCGAAAACCGCGCATTTGAAGTCCGGTGTTCTAATCCGGTGTTCTAATCCGAAGTTCTAATCCGAAGTTCTAACCAGTCTGCCAGAACTCTCCCGGAATCGCGCTCGTTCATTGCGGAAGAGTTCCCGCTTTTACTTAACGGTTTTTCCGCACCCTGCTAGAGATCTTCGGCCCGGATCACCTTCTCCAGCTCGGCCGGGCGCTGCCGGAACCAGCGCGCGACCAGCAGCACCTCCGCCACTTCGTGCGGTGTGACCGTGGTCCTCAGATCGCGCTTGATCAGCAGCTGCTTTGCACGCTCGCGCAGCGCTTCACCTTCTTGCGCATTGCGCGGCGCGGAGCCCTCGGCCTTGATCGCGCCGCGCCGGATCACGTAATAGCGATCCTCGCCGTTGTTGCCGGGCACCCGGTACAGAAATGTCAGGGCTTCGATGCTGGAGCGGGCCGCCATCAATTCATGCCGTGCCTCCTCCAGCCGCCACGCGCGATCGCGCAGCTGCGCGGCATACTCGAACTGCATGCGTTCGGCCGCCTGCTGCATGCGCTGGTTCAGCACCGCGAGCGGCTTCTGCACGTCGCCTTTCAGGAACTTGCGCGCCTCGAGCACGCGACCCTGATACTCGGAGCGTGTGCAGCGGCCCGCACACGGAGCAAGGCATTTGTGGACGTCGCCGCGGATGCACTTCGGCGTGTGCGCGGCCGAGAACAGGTCCATCTGATCCGCGAAGCGCAGCTGCACCGAGGGCGCGCAGTCCCGCAGCTCCAGCGCGTCCGAAACCTCGCGCAGCACGTCGCGCACCATGGCGCGGCCGTGGAACGGACCGTAGTACTCGGCGCCGTCGCTGATCACCTGCGGCGTCATTAACAAACGCGGCGCTTCGTCGCGCGTGAGTTTGATGAAGCAGTAGTTGCGGTCGCGCTTGTGCTCGACATTGAACAAGGGCCGCCAGCGCTGGATCAGGCGCATCTCGGTCAGCAGCGCCGCAAATTCGTTCGGCACGTAATCCCACAGGATGCGCCGCGTGTAGGAGATGATCTCGGTGGCTTTCTCACCTCGGTCGGCGCGAAAATAGGAGAGCAGCCGGCTGCGCAGACTCACCGACTTGCCGACGTAGATGACTTCCTCGCTGGGACCGAGCATGCGGTACACGGCGGGCCGGTTCTCCGCCAGCTTGCGCACGCGGTCGCGCAGCTCGACCGCCATGTGGCCGTTCGCCGGCGCGAGTACCGAGAAGTCGTCTACTTCTGACACGTTGGGCAGTAGAATGCGGAACGGTTCGTCAGCACGATACGTTTGATGGTGGTGCCGCAGCGCGGACACGGCAGCCCGTCGCGGCCGTAGACCTGGAGCAGCGGCTCGAAGCCGCCCTCCTCGCCATTGGCGTCGCGGTAATCATTCAAGGTCGTGCCGCGTGCGACAATAGCCGCGTCGAGCACCTCGCGAATCGTGTCGCGCAGGCGCGCGGTCTCGGCGCGTGTCAGCGTGTGCGCGCGGCGCGTCGGCCGAACGAACGCGCGGTAGAGCGCTTCCGCCGCGTAGATGTTGCCGACGCCGGCGACCTTGGTCTGGTCCAGTAGCCAGTTGCGGATCGGCGAGGTGGAGCGTCGCGTCGCGGCGTGCAGATACTGCGCGGTGAACGCGTCGGAGAGCGGCTCGGGACCGAACAGCTTCTCGCGTTCCAGCCATGCTTCCGGCGAAAACACCTCGAGGCGGCCGAACCGCCGCGCGTCGTCGTACAGCATCGCGGACCCATCATCCAGATCGAAGCGCACCGCCACGTGCCGCAGCTCGTGTGCGCGTCGCGCCGTGCTCGCGACCACGCGCCCGGTCATGCCGAGATTGATCATGAGGACGGTGCCCTCGTCGAAGCGGATCAGGATGTTCTTCGCGCGGCGATCGACGGTCTTGATGCGCCGATGCTTGAGCCCGCGTGTCATCGAGCGCGCCGTGGTGGGCGGATTGAGTACGTCCGGCCAGGTGACCCTGATGCCTGTGATGACGCGACCCGGCACCTGGCGACGCAGGTCGCGCACGATCGTCTCCGCTTCCGGCAGCTCAGGCATGAGCTCGCTCGAGTTCCCGCCAGCCGATATCGCGCCGGAAGTACTTGCCGTCGAACTCGATCCGTTCGGCCATAGCCCGGCTGCGCCTGGCCGCTTCCGCTATGGACTCGCCCAGTCCCGTCACTCCGAGCACGCGGCCGCCACTCGTCACGGCCCGGCCGTCGACCAGTTTGGTGCCGGCGTGAAAAATCAGAACACCTTCAGGTAAGTCGGACGGAATGGAAATCTCCTTCCCGGTCTCCGGCGCATTCGGGTAGCCGCGCGCGGCGATTACGGTGGTGAGCGCCGCACCTTTGCGCATCTTCGCGTCTTCGCGTGAAATCTTCTCACCTCGCGCCACTGCAAGAAGCAGATCAAGAAGCGAAGAGGAGAGCAGTGGCAGCACACACTGCGTCTCGGGATCGCCGAAGCGCGCATTGAATTCGATGACTTGCGGTCCACTCGGAGTCAGCATCAGTCCCGCGTAGAGCAGACCGCGAAAGGGCCGCTCGTCTGCGCGCAGCGCCTCGAGCGTCGGCAGAAAGATCTCGCTGCGCACACGCTGCATGAGTTCGACGTCGACAATCGAGACCGGCGCGTAAACGCCCATGCCGCCGGTGTTCGCGCCCGTGTCGCCCTCGCCGATGCGCTTGTGATCCTGCGCCGGCATCAGCGGTGCGACGTCGTAGCCGTCCGTAATCGCGAGCACCGAAAGCTCTTCGCCGCTCAGCTTTTCTTCGACGACGATCTCCT
>JBQTJO010000118.1:0-7870 GCA_052387015.1 Gemmatimonadota bacterium | reverse complement strand
CGCCCGATAAAAGCGCGCTCACATCGCTCACATCGCTCTCATCGCTCCAATCGCTCACATCGCTCCAATCGCTCACATCGCTCACATCGCTCTCATCGCTCTCATCGCTCTCATCGCTCTCATCGCTCACATCGCTCTCATCGCTCTCATCGCATTCTTTTCTTCAGCTCCTCCAGCCGGGCTTCCGCTTCCTTCTCCCTGCGCTCACGTTCGAGCCGCCGGAAATCCGCGTCCTGCTTCTCACGCTCGAGCCCATCGGCAACCTGCTTCGCTTCAATGTGCTGAAGCTCGGTCGCGGCATGCTGCTCCATCATCGCCAGCTCATCGCGGCGCAGCGCGAGCTCATCGCCCAGAACCTCCACCTTACGGCGCATGATCGCTGCGCGCCGCGCATGGCGATCGGCAAACTCGAGCGCGATGTGCACCGTGCCGGGGTCGCCGATGCGGCCGGCCATGGTGGCCCGCCGGCGAGCGGTCTGCTCCGCCTCAGCTTCAGCCGAAAGGTCCTTGCGCGCCTGCACCAGGCCGGCTTCCAGACGGTTGAGCGCGCCGCGCGCGGCGGCCAGATCGCGCCGCATCGCGTTGGCGCGCTGACCGGCTGCTGCGAAGTCCTCGTCGGACGCTTGCAGCTCGCGCTCGAAATTCTCGACCGCCTGCTGCCAGGCCTTCCTCCACTCGTCGAACATGCAGCCAAAATTACACCTCGGCCCGGTCTTTGCCCATTCCTGCGGCGGCGAGGCATGGCAAAGGCAATGGGAGAAGCGGCGAAGGCGAAGGCACAGCGACAGTCGGAGATGGCGCACCTGACGGGCGAGGAGCAGAAGTCCGTCACCCACGGCGAATTCTGGATCCCGGAAGGTGAGCGCCAGGTCTACCAGCGCGCGCTGCGCACGCTCAACCGGCACGGCGTGAAGTATGTCGTGAGCGGACTCTACGCGCTCTACGAATACACCGGCATCTATCGCAAAACGAAGGACCTGGACCTGTTCGTCGAGCCGGCGCACGTGGTGGAGGCCGCGCGCACGCTCAAAGAGGACGGCTTCACAGTTTATCTCGAGCAGTCGCACTGGATCGCCAAGGCGCTGTGGGAGGACAACCAGATCGATCTGATCTTCGGCATGGGCAATGGCCTGAGCTTCATCGATGAGCTGTGGTGGAAGCGCTCGCGTCCAGGCATCCTGGCCGCGACGCCGGTGCGAATCGCGCCGCCCGAAGATCTGATCTGGCACCGGCTGTACGTCTCGGAACGGCACCGCTCCGACATGTCGGATGTGCAGCACATGCTGCTGCGGCGCGGGCACGAGCTGGACTGGGAGCACATGCTGATGCGCATCGACGTGCATTGGCGCCTGCTGCTCGCGCAGGTGCACCTGTTCGATTTCACCTATCCCGGGCATCGGGCGAGCGTGCCGCACTGGGTGCGCGATCGGCTGAACCGGCGCGCACGCGCGGAAATGGACGATGTCGGCGATCCCGAGGTCTGCTACGGCACCATGATCTCACGCTTCTCTTTCACCATCGACGTGCACGAATGGGGCTTCAAGGATCCACGTAAGGAATTCGTGCTGCAGGCGCGACGCGTGCCGATCGTGCAGGAGATCTGCGGCAGTGACGTGTGGGAACACCATCCAACCCAGAAATCACAAGATGGATGACGGACGGAAAATCCGGATCGCCGCGGTGGGCGACTTGCACTACGACTCGGCGCGCGGCACCAGCTTGAGGGAAATGTTCTCGGATGTGAACCGCCAGGCCGACATTCTCGTGCTGTGCGGCGACCTGACGACGCACGGCCGGCCGGAACAGATGCGCGCATTCGTGGAGGAGCTCGCCGGTGTCGAGGTTCCGATCGTCGCGGTGCTCGGCAATCACGATCACGAGGCGGGGCTGCCGGATGACCTGTCGGCGATCCTGAAGCAGCGAGGCGTGCACGCGCTGGATGGCGATCAGGTCGTCATCGACGGCATTGGCTTCGCCGGTGTGAAGGGCTTCGCGGGCGGCTTCGGGCGCGCCGCGCTCGCGCCGTTCGGTGAGCTGCTGATCAAGGAATTCGTGCAGGCCGCTCTGGATGAAGCGCTCAAGTTGGAG
This sequence comes from Gemmatimonadota bacterium, assembly GCA_052387015.1. Lineage (GTDB taxonomy): Bacteria > Gemmatimonadota > Gemmatimonadetes > Longimicrobiales > RSA9 > CBJLQC01. Next base: position 5,782 of record JBQTJO010000118.1, on the reverse strand, counting down.
AACGCGCTGCGCACGCTGCACGCGGATATCAAGATCGTCGTGCTGCACTACGCGCCGATCCACGACACGATCCAGGGCGAGCCGGAAGCCATCTGGCCGTTCCTCGGCTCGTCACGCCTGCTGCAGCCGATCGAAACGATCGGCGCGGACATCGTGTTTCACGGCCACGCGCATCACGGCATCATGGAGGCGGCAACGCCGGGCGGCATTCCGGTCTTCAATGTCGCGCTGCCGATTCTGCAGGAGCAGGGCTTGAACTTCTTTCTGTGGGAGGTCGCCGCGCCCGAGAGGCGCAAGCCGCACGAGCGCGAGAAGCGCTTTACCCGTAGCGCTCGAGAAACCGGATGAGTGCGGCCTCCTCGGGGTAGTATTCGATCGGCTCGACCGCATTCACGCGCCGCGCATGGCGTCTCATATTCGACAGCGTGCGCCCGGCCCTCTGGTACTCCTCCAGCACCGCCGGATGAATGTAGGCTTTGCGCGCGATGGTCGCCGTATTGCCGAGGTCGAGCGAGACGAGCTTGCACGTCAGCGTGAGATTCTTCTTCATTTCGGCCGGCGTATGCGCCGGTCCAATGTCCGAAAGAATGGTGGCCGCGCGCACCGTGCCGCCGAACGTGCGCAGATCCTTCGACGTGAGCTTGCAGCCGGCGACCTCCTCCAGGTACCGGTTCACCGACTGCGCGGTGACCGGCTTCACATCACCGTTCTCGTCGAAGTACTGAAACAGGCGGTCGCCCGGCAAGGCAAGCAGGTCCTCGATGATCTCGACCAGGGGCGTGTCCGCCACGAACTGCCGCTGGTCCTTGCTCCGTTTGCCCGTGTATGAAAAAACCAGATTGTTGTGATCGATCTGCACGTGAGTCTTGCGGAGCGTGCTGATGCCAAAGGTGCGGTTCTCGACCGCGTAGCGCTCGCTGCCGGCACGGAAGTACGCTCGGCAGATCAGGCGCACGACGGTCGCATGCACCTTCTCGCGATCCAGCTTGCGGCGGCGCAGGTGTTCGTTGGTCTTGTCACGAATGCGCGGCAGCGCGCTGGAGACGCGCAGCAGCTTCTTCCATTTGCCGCGATCGCGCTTCGCGACGTGCAGCGCGCTGTAGATGTACTGTTTGCGGCCGGCCGCGTCGAAGCCGAACGCCTGGACTTTGCGATCGGGCTCGGGAGAGATATGGACGTCCTTCCAGCCGGGCGGGATCCGCAGCGCGCGAATGCGGCGGAGCGTGGCCGCGCCGGTCAGCGGCTTGCCGTCCGCCCTCAGGTAGCGAGCCCGCTGCGCCGGGCCGGTTCGCTTCCACCAGGTTTGCGCTTTACCTGCCATGCTTCGCGTCGGATATTCACGGAGCATGCCAATTGTGTTAACGTGAGGCATGAAACCGAACAAAAAGGGCGGCGTCCCCGTCTGGATCTACGGCCTGCTGGGCCTACTGCTGATCGCGGCCGGCTATCGGCTGATGGCCGGGCGGAGTCCCGCAGCCGGCAACCACCCCGAGCCGCGCGCGGGCATAACCGCGGAGAAGGTGCTGCCAGCGAGCACGTTCGCCGAGCAGCCCGACGCGGCACGCGTGTACGCGATGGCGCAGGAAATCCCTCACGTCCTGGATGGCATCTACTGTCACTGCGACTGCTCGCAGCACTCCGGCCACTACTCGCTGCTCAGCTGCTACGAGAGCGACCACGGCTCGCTGTGCGACATCTGCCTCGAGGAAGCCAGGCTCGCGTACCGTATGGCGAAGGCAGGCAAGAGCCTGGGGGAGATACGGGCGGCGATCGACGCGGCGTTTAGTTAGCGATGAGAGCGATAAGAGCGATGTGAGCGATTTGAGCGTCGAATCTCGCTCTCATCGCTCCAATCGCTCCTATCGCATCAGCGCACATGTTTGTACATCAAATCCATCAGCTCGTCATACATCTCTTCCGCTTCGCCTTCACCGGCACGGATCGCGCGCGTCGCGCAGTGCTTCAGGTGATTCCGCATCAGCTCGCGCCCGACCGCGCGCAGCGCTTCGTGCACGGATGAGATCTGCGTCATGATGTCCGCGCAGTAGCGATCCTCCTCGACCATCTTCTGCAGTCCGCGCACCTGCCCCTCGATGCGGCGCAGGCGCTTCAGATTTCTTTCCTTCTTGCCGGCATCCACGCCGACGGCCTTGTCCTTCATGCCGGCTTCCACTGGCGCAGTCGCAGGCTGTTGGTGACGACGCTGGCCGAGCTGAATGCCATCGCGGCGCTCGCCAGCATCGGGTTGAGCATGATGCCGAGCAGCGGGTAAAGTGCGCCGGCGGCAATCGGAATTCCGATCACGTTGTAAACGAAAGCCCAGAACAGGTTCTGGCGCATGGTACGCATGGTGCGGCGCGACAGCGCGATCGCCTGCGGCACCGCCCGCAGGTCGGCGCGCATGAGCGTGACGTCGCTGGCCTCGACCGCGATGTCGGTGCCGGTGCCGATCGCCATGCCGATATCCGCCTGCGCGAGCGCGGGCGCATCGTTGATGCCGTCACCGACCATGGTGACCGTGCGGCCGCGCTCCTGGAGCTTGCGAATTTCCGCGACCTTCTGATCGGGCAGCACTTCCGCGATCACCTGATCGATGCCCGCTTCGCGTGCGATCGCCTCGGCGGTCGCGCGATTGTCGCCGGTCAGCATGACCACGTCCAGCCCCATGGCCCGCAAACGCTGCACGGCGGCGCGCGAGCTGTCGCGAATCGGATCCGCGATCGTGAGCAGGCCCTCGAGCGCGCCGTCCACGGCGAGGAAAATGCCGGCGTGCGCGCGCTCGTCGCCCAGTTCGACGGCCAGCTCAGCCATGAAGTGCGCATTGCCGAGGGCGATCGCGTGGCCGGCCACGCGGCCTCGCACGCCGCGCCCGGTCACCGACTCGAACTCGGTCACCTCGGCGAGCGTGAGACCCGCGCCGGTCGCCTCGTCTACGATCGCGCCGGCCAGCGGATGTTCCGACAGGCTCTCGAGCGAGGCGGCCAGGCGGAGCAGCTCGGTCCGGTCGCGCGTGCGCAGGCTCACGATGCCCGTGACGCGCGGCTTGCCCTCGGTGACGGTGCCCGTCTTGTCCAGCACGACGGTATCGAGAGCGCGCGTGCGCTCCAGCGCTTCACCGCCTTTGATGAGAATGCCGAGCTCCGCGCCTTTGCCGCTCGCAACCATCACCGCGGTCGGCACCGCCAGACCCATCGCACACGGACACGCGATGATCAGGACCGCGACCGCGGCCGCGATGCTGCGCACCAGCGGTGCGGCATCCGCGGCGACAAACCAGATCGCAAAGGTCGCAATCGCAATCGACAGCACGACCGGCACGAAGATGCCGCTGATGCGGTCGGCAAGGTGCTGGATCGGCGCACGCGACGCCTGCGCATCCCGCATCAGCTTGACGATGCGCGCCAGCACGCTGTCCGCCCCCAGCGTGGTCGCCTCGAAGCGGAACGCGCCCGTCCGATTGATGGTGCCGCCCACGACCGCGCTGCCGGGCTCCTTTCTGACCGGCAGCGATTCGCCCGTCAGCATCGATTCGTCGACCGCGCTCGCGCCCGCGATGACGGTGCCGTCGACCGGAATCCGCTCGCCCGGCCGGACCACGACAAGCTCGCCGGCGTGCAGCGACTCGACCGGTATATCGATCTCCGCGCCTTCGCGCAGGACGCGCGCGGTCTTCGGCTGAAGGTCCGCCAGACGGCGCAGCGCCGCCGAGGTCTGCTTCTGCGCGCGCGCCTCGAAAGCGTTGCCCAGCAGAATCAGCGCGATGATGATGATCACGGCTTCGTAGTAGACGTCCGCCGCCATGCCGCTGGTCGTGAACAGCGCCGGGACGAAGGTCGCAATCGCGGAATACACGTACGCGGCGCCGGTGCCGAGCGCGATCAGCGTGTTCATGTTCGCCGAATGGTGCCGGAAAGCGGCCCACGCACGCGTGTAGAAGTGACGGCCGGCCCACAGAACAACGAAGCTCGTGAGCGCGAACAGGCCGTACGAGATGAGCGCGTCCCCGACCGGCATCAGCCACATCGGTACGAACATCGCGATCGCACCAGCCAGCAGCGAAACCACGGCCTTGACGCGCAACTCGCGGAATTCCTCGTCGCGCGCACGCTCCTGCGCCTCCTGCTCCTCGATGGCCGAGCGAGTCTCGGCCGGAGGCTGCGCGCCGTATCCGGTCGAACGGATCCGCTCGACCAGCGCAGCCACATCCGCTGCGCCCGGATCGAAGTTCACGCGCGCACTGCCCGTCATCAGGTTGACACTCGCGTCGCTCACGCCCGGCGTCTTCTCGAGCGCCCGCTGCACGCGCGCCTGACACGCCGCGCAGGTCATGCCCGTCACCGGAATGGTGACGGTCGCCGTCGCATTCTTGCCGCGGTTCATTGCTTCTCCGCCGCGAAGAACCACCAGTAGACGGCGCTGAGCGCGGCGACCGCGCCCGCGACCACCAGCCATTCACTGCCCGTCAATGGGCCTCCTTGCATACCATATGGGGGTATACTATCATAGGGGACTGGGGTATGTCAAGCCCCGCGCCAGGGCGAGGGTCGGCACGATTGTGGCACTCGATCAGCCAGAAGCGGGCAACCGAACGAAACTGGAGTGTTCTCAGCGCATGAATACCTGCGTCGCGCTGGTGGGCGCGTACCTGCGGTTCAATGGCTACGTGACGGTCCCGGAGCAGCCGGTGCTGATCGGCGAGGGCAAGCCGTACCGCTATCATACCGCGACCGATGTCGACATTCTGGCCGTGCGTTTCCCGAACGCATCGGTGGTCGTACCGCGCATGTCGGGCCAGGTCGGTGACGATCTGCATCTCGACATCGACGAGCTGCTCGCGCTGGAGAAGGACACGGTGGACGTGCTGATCGGCGAGGTGAAATCGGGGCGGCCGCGGCTGAACGACGGTCTGCGTGCGCCGGACGTGCTGTATGCGACGCTGCGGCGGGTGGACCCGGGCTTCGATGAGCCGCTGCAGGACACGATCGTCAAGCTGATCCGTCACGGCGAGGCGCGCTGCAGGTCGGCGGGCAAGAAGTGGCGCTTTCGGCTGGTCGCGTTCGGCGAAGGCAATCCGGGATTGGATGGCGGACCGTTCACGGTCGTGCAGCTGCGGCATGTGGCGGCTTATCTGCTGCAAACCATGCGCGAGCATCACGAGGTATGGAAGGACGCGCAGTTCGGCGATCCGGTACTGGACCTGCTGCACCTGTTCGATAAGATGGGATTTGCGTGGCTAATGAATCCGCGAGAGGACGAGCAAGAGACGAATGGCAACTGCAACGTTGAAAGTGACGGGGCTGTCGTGTGAGCATTGCGTGCGCGCCGTCACGAACGCGCTGAAGCAGAGCGAAGGCGTACGCGACGCGCAAGTGGACCTGAAAGCCGGCAGAGCCGTCGTCGAATACGACGAAGGCGAAACCGATGCGCGGCAGCTGGCGAATGCCGTAATGGATGAAGGTTACTCAGCGGAGGAACTGGTATGACACAGGCGTCCAGGACCACGGAATCGAGCTCGCGCGACCATGCGGCGATTCGCGACATCATGCACCAGGTGCGAGATCGGCTGTCGGTGCCCGACCGCGCGACCCTGGCGCTCGGGCTGATCGGCCATCTCGCTACGCTGATGAACCGCGCTCAAATGGACAAGCTGCTGGTGGAGCTGCGGGATGAAGCGACCAAGGTCCAGGATGTACCACCCAAACGCCAGTAATTCAGTTCGCGATCACACCGCGCGATTACGAGCTGCGCGACATCGCCGACGGATACGTCAACATCACGCACT
>JBQTJO010000117.1:0-18123 GCA_052387015.1 Gemmatimonadota bacterium | reverse complement strand
CGTAGCGCCGTCCCGTAGCGCCGTCCCGTAGCGCATTTCGAAGTATAGATGACAAGAAGCCCTCAGGTGCGACACGTCGCATCCTGAGGGCCTTCTTTTCCGCTGGCGAGGACAAGCTCGAGTTCGATCGGCGCCTTCGTGTGCGCCCCGCTTGTTTCTCTTCCCCTTGTCACGCGGTCTGCGACTCAGGTGTCCCGGAGCTCTGGGACTACTAGGTGCGTCCAGCGACCTCGCACCCGGTTCGTCAGATCCGAACCTTCTGACGAACTGCCTTCCGCCTCTCTCTTTTTCGCGCTCACGCGCTCGGCGGTCGGCGAACTTTCGAAGCAATGACCGCTGCTTCGATCGTCTATCGCGAAGCTAACCGAGGTCCAAAAGTGCGGCAAGTCCTTCGGACCCCGTTCGCCTTTCGGCCGCAGTTCGGCTGCATTGCCTATTGTGCGTCGCCGTGCTTTTTCTTCATCTGCATTTCGTGGTCCTCACGAACCACCGTGCGAATCGCGAGATCGAGCTGGAATTTCAGACTGCCGATCAGCTCGCGAAACGTGCGCGCCTGAGTGCCGGGATTGCCGCCGCGCGCGGCCGCCAGCTCGATCGAGCCGGCCAACTGCGAGAGCTGGTCCAGTCCCGCCATCATGAATGCCAGCTTGGCCTGACTGGCGGCCCGTTTCAGCATGCTCTTGTAATTGTCGTGACCGGTTTTCGCGACCGCGAACTGCTCGACCAGCGTATGCATGCGGGCCACGGTCGGCACGAACGACTCGTATTTGTTCAGCGTCTGCTGCGCCGTAGGGCTCAGTTTGCCGGCCATCGGCCACGTCCTCTCCGTTCAATATCTCTGCGAGGACAACAACTTAACCGGAAGTGCCCCTGTCGCACAGTCGGCCGTTCCCCCATTTTCCGCGCCTTGAATCGAGCACGCGCTTACGTGCCGGCCCTCCTCTGGGCCGCGCTACTCTTGTTTATCGGTGGGCGTAGCGATGTCCCGACGGTCGAGAGCCCTCTGCCGGTGGACAAAGCCGCCCACTTCATCTTGTACGGCGTCCTCGGCGTCCTGGCCACGCTGGGCTGGCGCCGGGCCGGCCGTCGGCCGCGCCTGCTTTGGGTGCTGGTGCTGGCGGCCATGGTCGGCGTGATCGATGAGTTGCAGCAGCGTTCCGTGGCGAACCGCTATCCCGAAGTCGCCGACTGGTTCGCCGACGTATTCGGGATCGGCACGGCCGCCGCGCTGATCCTGCGATTCTCGAAAGAAAACAAGCATGTCCTTTGAGACGGAGTACAGGACCCATCGGGCCGGCGAGCTGCGCGCCGGGCACGCGGGCACGCGTGTCGTGCTGGCCGGCTGGGTGCATCACCGGCGCGACCTGGGCGCACTGATCTTCATTACGCTGCGCGACCGGAGCGGCCGCGTGCAGCTTTCCTTCGGCCCGGACTGGACGCCGCAGCCTGTATTCGACGACGCGCGTCAGCTCGGCGGCGAATTCGTGATCCAGGTGCGGGGCGCTGTCGTCGAGCGCCCGGCGAACGCGCGCAATCCGGAAATGACGACCGGTGATGTGGAGGTGCACGTCGTCGATTTGAAGATCCTCAATGCAGCGGAGACGCCGCCGATTCCCGTGGCCGTTACCTCCGGCGACGAGCTGCCCGCCGAAGATCTGCGCCTGCGCTACCGCTATCTCGACCTGCGGCGCGACCAGCTTCAGCGCGCGCTCGAGCTGCGGCATCGCGCGGCGCGGAACGTACGCAGCCACCTCTCGAATCAGGGCTTCCTCGAGATCGAGACGCCGATGCTCACGCGCCGCACGCCCGAAGGCGCGCGCGATTACCTGGTGCCGAGCCGCGTGCACCCCGGCGAGTTCTACGCGCTGCCGCAATCGCCTCAGATTTACAAGCAGCTGCTGATGGTGTCCGGCTACGATCGCTACTTCCAGATCGCGCGCTGCCTGCGCGACGAAGACCTGCGCGCCGATCGCCAGCCGGAGTTCACGCAGATCGATGCGGAAATGTCTTTCGTCTCGGAAGAGGATGTCTTCCGCATCGGTGAAGGCATGATCGCGGCGCTCTGGAAGGAGCTTGCCGACGTCGAGCTGAGCACACCCTTTCCGCGTCTGACCTTCCGCGAGGCGATGGACCGCTATGCGACCGACAAGCCGGATCTGCGCTTCGGTCTCGAGATCAGGGAGCTGCCGTTCCTGACGCAGTCGGATTTCAGAGTCTTCAAGGATGCGGGCGATACGGGCGCTCACATTCGCGGCTTCGTCACGCCCGGCGGCGGCGAGCTTTCGCGCAAGGAGCTGGATGCGCTGGCCGACATCGCAAAGAGCGGCGGCGCGTCCGGCGCGCTCTGGGTGCGGCGCACGCCCGAGGGGCTGAACGGCTCGTTCGCGAAGAGCCTGAGCGAGGGGCTGCTGGAGCAGTTCTACCAGACGACCGGCATCCAGGCCGGCGATCTGTTCGTCGCTGTCATCGGGCAATTTCGCACCGCACTCGATCCGGAATCCGGCAACGTGCAGACGGTCGACGCCGCGCTCGATCTGTTGCGACGGCACCTCGGCGCGCGCCTCGATCTCGGCAGGGACACGCCGCATCACTGGTCGTGGATCACGGAGTTTCCGATGTTCGATTGGGATTTCGAGCACGGCCGGCTTGTTGCAGCGCACCACCCGTTCACCATGCCCCATGTCGACGACGTGCCGCGCCTGATCCAGGCCACCGAGAGCGGCCCGCCCACTGCCGATGCCGCGCGCGCTCTCTATGCCGCCGGGCTGCGCTCGCGCGCCTACGACGCGGTGTATAACGGCCACGAGCTGGCAAGCGGCTCCATTCGGATTCACGACTCGACGCTGCAGCGCAGTATCTTCCGCGCGCTCGGCATGAGCGAGCAGGAGGCGGAAGCGAAGTTCGGGTTCCTGCTCGAGGCGTTCCGCTTCGGCGCGCCGCCGCACGGCGGCTTCGCCTTCGGCTTCGACCGCATCGTGATGCTGCTCGCCGGCATGAGCAGCCTGCGCGATGTGATTCCGTTTCCGAAGACGACGGCCGCGCGTGCCTTGTTCGAGGGCGCGCCCGCACCCGTCGGTGAGGATGAGTTGAAGGATCTCCACATCAAGAAAATCTGAGGAATGGCAGACAACAACGTAGAACATAGACTGGATGCGGAAGGCGCCGACCAGCAGATCTTGGCCGGCATCAATGACGCGAATCTGCAGGAGCTGGCGCGTGCTTCCGGCTGCCGCGTGATCCTGCGCGGCGACCATTTGATTCTGTCCGGTGAAGTCAATGATGTAGAGCGCACGGTGCCGGTCGCGCAGCGGCTGATCGAGCTCGCGCAGACCGGTCAGGATTTCGATGCCGACGATGTGCGGCGCGAGTACGCGCTGCTCTCGCAACGCGGGCCGCGCCGTACGGGAAACGGCACGACCGCAGAAGCGGGGGGCGGAGGCGGAGGCGGAGGCGGGGTCGGAGGCGGAGGCGGGGAACAGGTCGTGCTGGAGGGTCTGCGCAAGCTGATCGGCTCGCGCTCCGAGGGGCAGGCGCACTATCTCGAGGCGATCAAGAACAACGACATCGTGATCTCGATCGGGCCGGCCGGCACCGGCAAGACGTATCTGGCCGTGGCGGCGGCGATCGACGCGCATCGCAAGAATCGCGTGAAGCGCATCATCCTCGCGCGGCCGGCGGTCGAGGCCGGTGAGAACCTCGGCTTTCTGCCCGGCGACCTGCAGGAAAAGGTCGATCCCTATCTGCGCCCGCTGTACGATGCGCTGGAAGACATCATGCCGGCGGACTGGGTGCGGCGGGCGCTCGAGGCCCGCACCATCGAGATCGCGCCGCTCGCATACATGCGCGGCCGCACGCTGGCGGATGCGTTCGTGATCCTGGACGAGGCGCAGAACGCGACTACCGCGCAGATGAAGATGTTCCTGACGCGGCTCGGGCTGAACTCGAAGGTCGTGATCACGGGCGACAAGACGCAGATCGACCTGCCGCGCAGGGAAGACTCGGGGCTGCTGGAGATCGAGCGCATCCTGAAAGGCATCGACGGCATCGATATCATTTATCTCGATGCCAGGGACGTCGTGCGGCATCGTCTGGTCAAGGAAATCATTCACGCCTACAACAAGTCGGATGACGAACGGGAGGCCGGCCGGTGAGCGTCGCGGTTGAAGTCAGTCAGATCGATACGGAAGCGCCGCGCTCCATTCTGATGCGGGTCCGCAAGGCGGTGGAAGCCACGCTCGCGCACGAGAGCATTGCTGAAGCCTCCGTCTCGGTCACGCTCCTGAACGACACGCGCATCCGCGCCATGAATCGCAAGTACCTCGAGCACGACCAGGTGACGGATGTGATCTCGTTCCCGTTGTACGAGCGCGGCGAGAAGCCGGTCGGCGACGTCTACATCGGCTTCGAGCAGGTCGAGCGCCAGGCCTCCGATGCCGACGTCGACATACCCGAGGAGGTTGCGCGCGTCGCCATCCACGGCACGCTGCACGTGCTCGGCTACGATCACCCCGAGGACGAGACGCGCACCCGCAGCGAGATGTGGGAGCTGCAGGAGGAGATCCTGAGGACGCTCGGCTGAAATGAAACGCTGGCGCCGCGCGTTCGTCATCCTGCGCGGACTGCTTCCGTTCGTCTTCGCCTTCTGGCGCGACCGCCGTCGCTTCCTGCTGATCGGCGGGCCGCGCAGCCTGGCGTTCGAGGCGCATCAGCGCCGCGCCGTTCGCCTGACCGACACCATCGCGCGCCTCGGCCCCACCTTCGTCAAGCTCGCGCAGGTCTTCAGCGCGCGCGCCGACATCCTGCCCGAGCCGTACCTCTCCGAGATCAGCAGGCTGCAGGACCGGATTCCCCCCGATGACGCCGAAGCCATCGTGCGCGTCGTGGAGGCGGAGCTGGGTGCGGCGGTGAGCGAGTCGTTCGAGCACTTCGACCTGACGCCGATCGCGACCGCGAGTCTCGGGCAGGTGCACCGGGCGCAGGTGCAGGGGCGCCACGTCGCGGTGAAGGTGCTGCGCCCCAACGTCGAGCAGCTGGTCGCGATCGATCTCGAGATCTCCTTCCGCATTCTCTACTTCCTGAACGTGCTCTTCCCGAACCATCATGTGCGCGCGCTCACCAGCGTGGTGCGCGAGTTCAGCGTGCGCGTGAAGGAGGAGATGGACTTCCGCATGGAAGCCGAGCATATCGCGCGCTTCGAGCGGCATTTCGGACAGGACGCGCGCGTGCGCACACCCGAAGTGCTGAACGACTTCACGCGCAGGCGCGTGCTCGTGACCGAGTGGTGTCACGGCGACAAGGTGGACCGGCTGCACGACCGCTTTGCGGCCGGCGAGCTGGACTTCACCACGCTGATGAAGACGCTAACCGAGATCTATCTGCGCATGCTGCTGGTCGAGGGCTTCATGCATGCCGATCCGCATCCCGGCAACATCCTCGTGGATGAGAAGGGCACGCTCGTCTTCCTCGACTGGGGCATGGTCGTGCAGCTCGATCGCTCCACCCGCGACCGCATCCTGCGGGTCGCGCTCGCGGCCGGACGCGACGATCTCGATGGGCTGATCAGCGGCATGTACGAGCTGGGCGTCATCGACCCGGAGATCTCGCGCTCCGAGATCCGCGATGCGGCCGGTGAGATCCTGGCCGTCATCGAGCGCATGAAGGAATTGGGCCTGCGCCGCGTGCAGCAGATGGTGCAGGAGATCATGGACACCTTCTACACCTGGCCGCTCATGCTGCCGCGCGAGCTCGTCTACTTCTTCCGCGCGGCCGCGCTGCTCGAGGGCATCGGCTTCCGCTACGATCCCGCCTTCCTCGGCCTGGACATCGCGCGCCCGGTCATTCGCGACATGAAAGGCGAGCTGCTGCGCGCGACGAAGAAGGAGCCGAAGGACATCGCGCTCGGCATCATGGACGAGGTGCGCACCACCATCGCGGCGCTGCGCGATGTGATGATCCGCGCCGACCGCGAGGAGTTCCGCGTGCGCGTGCACCCGCGCGACATCCTCCAGTTCGAGCGCTTCCTGCTGCTCCAGGTGCGCCGCATCCTGCTGACCATCTTCGCGCTGACCGCTGCGGTCATTGCATCGATCACATTCATCGCGCTCCGCAATTACTGGCTGCTAGGCGCCGGCCTGCTCGTCTCGCTGGTCATGTTTCTGATCGTCTTCTTCCTGCCCACGCATCTGCTGGAGAACCCGCTGCGCCACGCCCGCGGTTTGCGGCCGCCGCCCTGATATTAGTGCGCACAGGATTGCCCTGGATCGACGCGGTGGAACCCACAAATTCTTGAGTGGTAAACGGTTATTCAACTCAGCGCTGATGCTGGCCTGATTGTAATTGGACCTACCCGTCTTTTATTCTCGTGGAGCGACAACATCGGCATCGACCCTGCCTCGGCGACGATCAGCGCAATCGGCGACTCTACACCGAGCACGTCCCTCTCCAATTGGACCCTCGTTGAACGAACCGCGGACGGACTGCGCATCGAGGAGAATCTGGAGCACCTGCTGCTGGGCTGTTGAGACGGCCTTCTGTGAAGACGGCAGGGCATACGTGGCCAGCGGCATCTCCATTATCGTGCTGGATGCGGAGCGCGCCGAGCTGATCACCGTTGTCCGGGATCCGTACTGGGTCGAGAACCTCCAGACCCCGCTTTGCGTGCCCGGTGATTCCCTGGTTTAGGTTACGCCAAGTGCAGAGCAGCTGCGAAATAGCCGTTCTGAGCCGCAGCCTGAACCAGCAAATTCGGCGTGGATTCTCGCGGCAGCCCGTGAGTGTACAGGCGGCCAGATCCTGATCGACGGCGATCAGTACATCACCGATAAGAACATGCACGTCTACTCGTCCGACCGCGCCGGTTACAAGAAATACGTGCTTACACCAGCGCGATCGGGCACGGTGTTCGGGATGGCATATGACATCGACACTGGCGCCGTCGCCGCGGACGACAGGAGCGAATACGATCTGCTGCGGAAAGCGCCGTGCCTTCACCCATGTCAGCCCGTTTTTCAGCAACCTGCTAAACTCATGCACTGGTCACTCACGGTCTTCCTTCATACTATTCCGCCGTGATCAATCACCTTCTTCATGACTTTCAAAACGGCAAGCGCACCGCCCTCGCGCGCGCGATCAGCATCATCGAGAACCGCCGCGAGGGTCATCTCGACCTGCTCGGCGCCATGCATCCGCAGCTCGGCCGGGCGCATCGCATCGGCATCACGGGCCCGCCGGGCGCCGGCAAATCGACACTCTCGGCCGCGCTCGTGCAGCACTTCCGCGCGCACGGACAAACGGTCGCGGTCGTCGCCGTCGATCCCAGCTCGCCCTTCACCGGCGGAGCGCTGCTCGGTGACCGCATCCGCATGAACGAAGTCTCGCTCGATGAGGGCGTGTTCATCCGCTCGATGGCGACGCGCGGCTCGCTCGGCGGCATCGCGCTGGCGACGCGCGAGGTGGCCGACGTGCTGGATGCGTTCGGCTTCGATCGCGTGCTGATCGAGACGGTCGGCGTCGGTCAGTCGGAGCTGGAGGTTGCGGCCGCGGCCGATAGCACGCTGGTCATCCTGGTGCCCGAGTCCGGCGATTCGATCCAGGCCATGAAAGCGGGGCTGATGGAGATCGCCGATATCTTCGACGTCAACAAGGCCGACCGCCCGGGCGCCGACCGGGTCGCGCGCGAGCTCGACATGATGCTCCACCTGCGCCTCGGCAGCGCGCTCAAGCACATCCCGGCGCATCACGGCGTGACCAGGCGGAAGCGGGATCGGCATCAGGATCAGGATCGAGATCAAAGCGGTTGGGCGATTCCCGTCATGCAGACCGTCGCCCAAACCGGCAAAGGCGTGCCCGAGCTGGCTGAAACACTGGACAAACACCGGGGCTGGCTCGCAGAGTCAGGGGAGCTGTCCAGACGTCGTCGCCGGCGGCTGCGTCAGCGGGTGAGGGAAGTCGTAGAACACAGATTGCAGGACGTCGCCTGGCAAGAGCGGGGCGGCGAGACCATTCTGGAAGCCGCCTTGGCCGAGCTCGAGGGGGGCAAACTGACGCCGTACGCCGTCGCGGATCGAATCGTCGCGGCGGTCACAGGGTAGGAGAGGCATGAGCACGATCGATCCGTCGACGCTGGAGCAGCGCGTCCGCGCGCAGGCTGCCGAGCTGCGTGAGCTGCGCGCGCGCCTTGCGGAATGGGAGAGCGGCTTCGACCAGCTGCCGAAGCGTGCGGCCGAGACGCACACGCTGTCCGGCATCCCGGTCGAGCCGCTGTACACGCCGATTCACGTCGGCGGCGAGAACACGTATGCCGAGAAGCTCGGCTTTCCCGGCGAGTTTCCCTTTACGCGCGGGCCCTACACGTCGATGTACCGGACGCGACTTTGGACCATGCGACAGTTTGCCGGCTTCGGCACGGCAGTCGAAACCAATCAACGCTACCACTACCTGCTCGATCACGGGCAAACGGGCCTGTCGGTAGCGTTCGATTTTCCGACCCTGATGGGCTACGACTCGGACCACCCGCGCTCGCTGGGCGAGGTCGGCAAGTGCGGCGTCGCGATCGCTTCGCTCGCGGACATGGAAACCCTGTTCGACGGGATTCCGCTCGACCAGGTCTCCGTGTCAATGACCATCAACGGTCCGGCCATCATCCTGTTTGCCTTCTACGTCGTCACGGCCGAAAAGCAGGGCGTCTCGCCGAAGGTCCTGCGCGGCACCGTTCAGAACGACATTCTGAAAGAGTACATGGCGCAGCACGCGTGGGTTTATCCGGTCGAGCCCGCCCTCAAGCTGATCGTCGACATGTTCGAGTGGTGCTCGGTCAACGCGCCGAAGTACAACCCGATCTCGATCAGCGGTTATCACATCCGCGAGGCCGGCGCAACCGCCGCGCAGGAGCTGGCCTACACGCTGCGCAACGGCTTCGAGTACGTGGAGCGCGCGATCGCGCGCGGTCTCGACGTCGATTCCTTCGCGCCACAGCTTTCCTTTTTCTGGGACGTGCACAACGAGTTCTTCGAGGAGATCGCGAAGTTCCGCGCCGCGCGCCGCATCTGGGCGCGCCGCATGCGCGACGTGTACGGCGCGAAGAAGGAGGAGTCGTGGCGGCTGCGCACCCACGCGCAGACCGCCGGCGTCAGCCTGGTCGCGCAGCAGCCGGAGAACAACATCGTGCGCGTCGCGTACCAGGCGCTCGCGGCGGTGCTGGGCGGCACGCAGTCGCTGCACACGAACTCGATGGACGAGACGCTGGCGCTGCCGACCGAGAAGTCGGTGCGGATCGCGCTGCGCACGCAGCAGGTCCTGGCGCATGAGACCGGCGTGCCCGCGACCATCGACCCGCTCGCCGGCTCGTACTACGTGGAAGCGCTGACCGATCTGCTCGAGCGCGAGGCGGAGGAGATCTTCGATGAGATCGAGCGGCTCGGCGGCGTGGTGCCGGGCATCGAGCACGGCTATTTCCAGCGCGAGATTGCGCTGTCGGCGCAGCGCCAGCAGCACGAGATCGAGAGCGGCGAGCGCCAGATCGTGGGCGTCAACGATTTCGAGGAAGGCAACGACGACTCGGACATCGACATCCTGAAGATCACGGATGCCCCCGAGAAGCAGCAGCGCGAGCGGCTCGCCAGGCTGCGTGTTTCGCGCGACAACGCACGCGTCGAAGCCAGTCTCGATCGGCTGCGCGCGGCCGCGCGCGGCGATCAGAACGTGATCGAGCCGATGCTGGACGCAGTGCGCGCGTACGCGACGCTGTACGAGATCAGGCGCGCCATGGAGGACGTTTTTGGGGCCTATCGAGAGCCGATCTTCTTCTAGGCGCAGTGGTGTGACGCTGTGGAGCGCTGATCCGCATTGATCGCAGAAACTCCTGAAGCGACACTCGGTGTCGGCGCGATCATCTGGCGTCTTGCCACCGCCTTTTTGCTCGTGCTCGCCAACGGCTTCTTCGTGGCCGCCGAGTTCTCGCTGGTCGGCGCACGCCGCACGCGCATCGACGCGCTGGTCCGCAAGGGCAGCCGTCCAGAGAAACTGGCTAAGCACGCGTTCGCGCATCTCGATCTCTATATCTCGGCTACGCATCTCGGCATCACGATCTCATCGCTGGCGCTCGGCTGGCTCGGCGAGCGGACGCTCGCGACCATGTTCGTCCAGACCTTTGCCGGGTTGCCGGAGCCGTGGGATGCGATCGCGACGCATACCACAGCCAGTGCCATTGCGTTCGCGTTCATCACGTTTCTGCACATTGTGCTCGGCGAGCTGGCGCCCAAGTCGGTCGCCCTGCTCTTTCCCGAGACGACCAGCATGTGGACGGCGGGTCCGCTCATCATGTTCGCGCGCATTTTCACGCCGTTCATCAAGCTGCTGAACGGCACCGCGAACCTGCTGTTGCGCGCGGTCGGCCTGAAGGCGCCGACCGAGGCCGAGCGCGTGCACAAGCCGGAAGAGCTCGAGATGCTGGCCATGCACGCATTTGAGCACGGCGGTCTCTCGGAGGAGCCGCTCGACATGATTCGCGGTGTCTTCGACCTCTCCGAGCGCACCGTCGCCGATGTCATGACGCCGCGTACGCGCATGGTCGCGCTTCCGATCAGCGCCACCATCGAGGAAGCGGTGGATGCGATTGCGCGCAGCGGCCACTCGCGCCTGCCCGTGTTCGGCACCTCGCCTGACGACATCAAGGGCTACGCGCCCGCGCGTGACGTCTGGCGCGCGTACCGGGACGAAGACAAGACGCTGAAGGAGCTGGTGCGCGCGATCATGTTCGTGCCGA
This sequence comes from Gemmatimonadota bacterium, assembly GCA_052387015.1. Taxonomy (GTDB): domain Bacteria; phylum Gemmatimonadota; class Gemmatimonadetes; order Longimicrobiales; family RSA9; genus CBJLQC01. Next base: position 7,361 of record JBQTJO010000117.1, on the reverse strand, counting down.
CCACCAAGGATATCGAGTCGCTGCTCACCGAGATGCGCGACCAGCGCCAGCACCTGGCGATCGGCGTCGATGAATTCGGCGGCACGGCGGGGCTGGTCACCATAGAAGACATTCTGGAGGAGATCGTCGGCGAGATTCACGACGAGCACGAAACCGATCTCGAGGCGATTCATGAACAGGACGGGCGCCTGTTCCTGGAAGGCACGGTTTCGCTGTTCGAGCTGAACGACCGCTTCGGCCTCACCTTGCCGTCGCACGAGTTCGCCACCATAGCGGGCTTCGTGATGTCCCAGCTCGGCCGCATTGCGGAGCAGGGTGATGTCGTGGACTTCGACGGCGGCCGGCTGGAGGTCGTGCAGCTGAGCGGCCGGCGCATCGCGAAGCTGGAACTCGTGCTTCAGCCCGCCGTCGAAGCGAATGAGTGAGCAAGGCTGGTGGCGTCACTACTTCGGCGACGACTTCTTCGAACTGCATGTCGAGCTCTTTCCGGAAGAGCTGAGCCGGCGTGAAATCGCCGGCATGCTGGAGCTGCTGCACCTGCCGGCCGGCGCCAGCATACTCGACGTACCCTGCGGCTGGGCGCGGCATGCGCGGCTGCTGGCGGAGCAGGGCTACCGTGTGGTGGGCAGCGATCTTTCCTATGCCCTGCTCCGGAAGGCCGGACCAGGCCCCTTTGCTCTGGTAGCGGCCGATATCCGCAGGCAGCCGCTGCGTGCCGCGTCGTTCGACGCCGTGATCAACGTGTTCACCAGTCTCGGGCTGTTTCTCGATGATGCCGAAGACCTGCGCGCGCTGCGCGAGGCCCACCGGCTGCTCAGGCCCGGCGGCAGGCTCCTCCTCGAGAGCATGCATCGCGACGATGTCGTTGGCGATTACGCGGAGCGCGATCGCTGGCTGCTTCCGGACGGAACCGAGGTGCGCGTGCGACGTCGCTTCGATCCGGTAAAGGGCATCAGCTATGAAAGGCTGCGCTGGAAGAAGCAGGAGCGGACCGGCACGAAGCAGCACGCGCTGCGGCTGCGCACCGCGTCCGAGATCGATGGATTGTTACGGGCGGCCGGATTCGACGACGTCGAATATTACGGCGATTGGGATGGCCGGCCGTTTACGCATCGGGACGCCAGCCTGATTGCGGTTGCCACCCGGGCGCGCCAGCCCTAACGTAACCCCATGACTGAACGCAAAATTCGAGTGCTGGTCGCCAAGCCCGGACTCGACGGTCACGATCGTGGCGCCAAGGTCATCGCCAGCGCGTTTCGTGATGCGGGTTTCGAGGTCATTTACACCGGCTTGCATCAGACGCCGGAGATGATCGTGAACGCCGCGGTGCAGGAAGATGTCGACGTCGTTGCGCTCTCGATTCTCTCCGGCGCGCACATGACGCTCTTCCCGCGCGTGCTCGAGCTGCTGAAGGAGCAGGACGCCGGTCACATCCTGGTCATCGGCGGCGGCATCATCCCGGAAGAGGACAGCGCGCAGCTCGAGGCGCAGGGCGTCGCGAAGCTGTTCGGCCCCGGTACTACGACGACGGCGCCGATCGAGTTCGTGCGTAACTGGTTCGAGTCCGCGGGTGAATCCGTGCAGCATGCCGCCGGCAAGTAGCACCCGTCTCGCCAAGCTGACCCAGGAGCTGCGTCAGCTGGAAGAGGGCATCCGCGCAGCCGGCGGTCCGGACAAGATCGAGCGGCAGCACAAGCAGGGAAAACTCACCGCGCGCGAGCGCGTCGAGCGGCTGCGCGACGCCGACCAGCCGATGCTCGAAGTGGGGTTGCTGGTCGCGTACGACCAGTACGACGGCCAGGCGCCGGCCGCCGGCGTGATCACCGCACTGCTGCACGTGGCCGGGCGCCCGGTCGTCGTGGTCGCGAACGACGCGACCGTGAAGGCGGGCTCCTGGTGGCCGGAAACCATCGGCAAGATGCTGCGCGCGCAGGAAATCGCGATGCGCTGCCGCATCCCGATCGTCTACCTCGTCGATTCGGCGGGCGTCAACCTGCCGTACCAGGGCGGCGTCTTTCCCGGCCAGTACGGTGCCGCGCGTCTCTTCTACTACAACTCGATCATGCGGCGTTACCTGCGCGTGCCCCAGATCGCGGCGGTAATGGGGCAGTGCGTTGCGGGTGGCGCGTATCTGCCCGCGCTCTCCGATGTCATCCTGATGGTCGAGCACACCAGCTTCATGGGACTAGGCGGTCCGAATCTCGTGAAGGGTGCGACCGGCCAGAGTGTGGCGGCGGAGGAGCTGGGCGGCGCGAGCGTGCACACCTCCATCAGCGGCGTCGCCCACTACCGCATGGAAAACGACGAGGCGTGCATTGCGCGCATTCGCGAGCTGATTTCCGAGCTGCCGTACGCGCCGCCCCTCCAGAAGATCGACGCTGCCGCGGCGCCGGCCCAGGATCCTGCCACACTCTACGACCTGCTGCCGGAAGACCACAGGCAGCTGTACGACACGCGTGCCGTGCTGGCCGGCATCATCGATGCGGACAGCTTCGATGAGTTCCAGGCGGACTACGCACAGGAGATGATCTGCGGCACGGCGCGCATCGATGGCATTGCGGCCGGTATCATCATGAACGCGCGCGGCATGATCAGGAGCGCCACGGGCGGACCGCCTCGCTTCGGCGGCATCATCTATACGGAGAGCGCGGAGAAGACGGCGTTCTTCATCGAAACCATGAATCGGCACGGCACGCCCATCCTCTTCATCCAGGATGTCAGCGGCTTCATGGTCGGCACCGAGGCCGAGCACTCGGGCATCATCCGCGCGGGCGCGCGTTTCGTCGAGGCGATGGCGACCGCGACCGTGCCGAAGCTCGTGCTGACCATCAATCACGCATCAGGCGCCGGTTATTACGCGATGGCGGGGCAGGGCTTCGATCCGGATTTCATCTTCACCTGGCCGAGCGGCCGCATGGGCGTGATGGAAGGCGAGAGCGCGCTCATGGCGCTGTTCGGCCCGGAGCTGGAGAAGCTGAAAAACGAGAAGCAGGAGCCCTCACCGGAGCTGCAGGCGCGCATCGACGCGGTGCGCGCGCAGTACGACCGTACGCTGGATGCGAAGTTCGCGGCGGCGAGAGGGTTCGTGGATGCGATCGTTACACCGGAGGAAACGCGCGGCGTGCTCGCGCTCGCGTTGCGCGCGAGTCTGCATAACAGGAAGGCTCACATTGGGCCGTTCGGGCTCGAAGTCTGATGAAGACGATCCGCATTGCCTCCGGCCAGGGTTTCTGGGGCGACCGCTCCAGCGCGCCCGTCGAACAGGTACGGCGCGGCCCGATCGACTACCTGATGCTCGATTATCTGGCCGAAGTCACGATGTCCATCCTCCAGAAGCAGCGCTCGCGCGATCCGTCGCAGGGCTACGCCCGGGATTTCGTTGAGGTGATGAAGGAGATATTCAGCGTTTGCGCGGAACGGAATATCCGCGTGATCGCGAATGCCGGTGGCGTAAACATCCAGGGATGTGGCGATGCTGTACTCGCGGAGGCCCGCAAGCAGAACCTCCATGGCAAGGTACGCATCGCGACGGTGATCGGCGATGACATCCTGCCGCGTCTGCCGCGATTGATCGAGGCTGGACATGCGCTGACCAACATGGACACGGGCGCGCCGCTCACGGACGTGATCGACAAGGTGATGAGCGCGAACGCCTACATTGGCGCGCAGCCGATCATCGAGGCTTTGCGCCGGGATGCGACGGTCGTGATCACCGGCCGGTCGACCGACACCGCGCTGACGTACGCGCCGATGATGCACGAGTTCGGCTGGAGCGCTACGGACTGGGACAAGCTGGCGGCCGGAGTGGTGGCCGGTCACATCAACGAGTGTGGCGCGCAGGCGTCGGGCGGCAATTCGCTGGTCGGCTGGGAGCAGGTCGCGGATATGTGGGACATCGGCTATCCGATCATCGAAGCAGCGGCCGATGGCAGCTTCATCGTCACCAAGCACGAGGGTACCGGCGGCCTGGTGAATCGCGCGGTCGTGGCCGAGCAGCTGCTGTACGAGCTGGGCAATCCGGCCGACTACATCACGCCGGATGTCGTGGCGGATTTCTCGACCATCCGGCTCGAGGATGCCGGTCCCGACCGCGTGCGCGTGCACGGCGTCAAAGGCGCGCGCAAGACCGACAAGCTCAAGGTCTCGATCTCATATCACGCCGGCTACAAGGCGGTCGGCACGCTGGTCTACGCGTGGCCTGATGCGGTGAAGAAGGCGGAAGCGGCCGCACGCGTACTGTTCGAGCGACTCGAGCACCCGGGGCATCGCTTCGATGCCGTGCGCACCGAGTTCGTCGGCTGGAATGCGACGCACGCTCATCTGGCCGGGCCGCCCGATCCCGAGCAGCCGGAAGTCGAGCTGCGCGTCGGCGTGCGCAGCACGGACCGCAACGCGGTCGAGGCGTTCACGCGCGAGATCGCGCCGCTGATCCTGACCGGACCGCCGAGCGTCACCGGGTTCGCGGGCGGCCGGCCGAAGGTGCAGGACATCGTCGCGTACTGGCCAGCCCTCATCGATCGCAACGAGATCGAGCCGCATTTGGGGGTCGAGGTTGCCGATGCGTAAGGTACGGCTCGTGGAGCTGGCGCACGCGCGCAGCGGCGACAAGGGCGACACCGTCAATGTGGGCGTCATCGCGCGCCGGCCCGAGCACTACGATCTGTTGAAGCGCACGCTCACCGTCGAGCGCGTGAAGGAACATTTCGGCGCCATGGTCAAAGGCAAGGTCGAGCGCTTCGAGCTGCCGAACATCGGCGCGCTCAATTTCCTGCTGCGCGAAGCGCTGGACGGCGGCGGCACCATGTCGCTCATGACCGATGCGCAGGGCAAGACCTTCTCGACGGCGCTGCTGCGCATGTGGGTCGACGTACCGGAGTGAGCCAATGACCGCCTCGAAACGGGTCCTGTACGAAGTCGCGGAGGGCGTGGCCACCATCACGCTGAACCGGCCGGAGAAGCGCAATGCACTGGACGATCAGACGATCGCGGAGCTGAAGGACTGCTTCGCGCGTACCAACGACGAAGCCGCCGTCAAAGTGGTGCTGCTGCGCGGCGCGGGCGCCGACTTCTGCGCGGGTGCGGATCTCTCGCAGCTCGAGAAGATCGCGGCGGGCGGCACGCAGGAAGAGAATCGCGCGGACGCCATACAGCTCGGCGAGCTGCTGATCCAGATGCGCGGGCTGCGCAAGCCGGTGATCGCCGCCGTGCACGGTAACGCGCTGGCCGGCGGCGCGGGACTGGCGACCGCGTGCGATCTGGTGATCGCGGACGAGCACGCGAGGTTTGGCTACCCGGAAGTGAAGCTCGGCTTCGTGCCCGCCATGGTCATGGCGCTGCTAGTGCGCATCGTTGGCGAGAAGGTCGCGTTCGAGCTCACCGCCTTCGGCGAGCCGATCGGCGCGGCCGATGCGCAACGCCTCGGCTTGGTCAATCGGGTGGTGAGCGGCAATTTCGACCAGGCCGCGACTGTCTACGCAGTCGAGCTGGCCCGGCGCTCGGGCAGCGCGGTCCGTTTCATCAAGGAGCTGCTGCACGACATCGACGGCATGTCCTTCGAGGATGCGATCGGCCGCGGCGCCGACATCAACGCGGCGGCCCGCGCCACCGACGACTGCCGCGACGGGGTGCGCAGATTTCTGGAAGCGCGCAGGAAATCATGATTTTTCGGCCGTCGCGCGAGCGGCGCGGTGATGATCGCTTCTGCGAGGCGAAAGCCACGCTCTTCGTGCTCGGTGCATCAGCGGGTATTGTCGGCATGGTGACCGAGCGCACTTGGCTCGTGTACGTCGCCATTGTGCTCGTTGCGGCCGGAGTCCTGCTCAGGCTCGTGGCACGCCGGGGTGAGTAGAGGATTGTCCACTCGAATGTCGGTTCAAGGTGCCGTATCCTGGTGCCGCAGTAAGGTGCCGATTCATAGTGCCGAATTCAGCGTGCCGATGGTTGCTGGGACAAGGGGCACTTGAACCGCGGCACAGGACTTCGGCACCGGAAGGCGGCACCTGGAAACGGCACCCATCAAGCGGGAGTTTGACAATCCTGCGCCCGGACACTAGATTGGTCCCCTGCAAGCCGAAAGAGGAACGAAAGGACCCCCGGAAAGCTCGGCGGTCCTTTTTTCGTATTGAGGCAGGCCCGAACCGCGGGACGGTTTCCCGCTAACACTCAGGTGATCGACAGGTACGGCAACACCGCACCCCCGTTTCACCAACACAACAATCTTAAGGGAGTACGGTATGCGTACCACCGGCACAGTGAAGTGGTTCAACGACGAGAAGGGCTTCGGCTTCATTACGCCCGAGGATGGCTCGAAGGATTGCTTCGTCCATCACAGCGCGATCCAGGGCAGCGGCTTCAAGTCGCTGGCCGAGGGTCAGCGCGTCGAGTTCGACGCAGTCGAGCGCGACAAGGGCCGCGCGGCCGAGAACGTCGTGAAGGTCTGACGGATCTGACGGTCACAAGAAGAGAGCCAGTCCGCTTCGGCGGGCTGGCTCTCTTCGTTGTTCGTGCGGTGGGCTTCGCTCAGGCGGGCTGCACCAGGATATTGGAGCAGGCCGCGAAGAAGGACGGCGTCGAGCCATCCACGAGCTTCAGCTCGAGCAGGCGCGTGCCGTCACCGGTCTTGCCGCGCACCTTGATCACTTCCGCCAGGCCAGCCGTGCACATGACGATCTCACCCACGGATGGCGTCTTCACGAGCCCGCTCACCCAGTCCGGATGTGCATCGCCGTTGATGTGGAGCTCCCTGGGATCCAGGCGCTTCGAGCTGTTCATGCCGCTCATGGTTACCTCGTGAATGGGGCGCTGCCAACAGTCTTGTGACGGTACGTGATGCGCGCGCGTGAGAGATCGTACGGGGAAAACTGGAGCGTGACGCGATCGCCGACCATGACGCGGATCTTGAACTTCGACATCTTGCCGGCTGCGTAGGCGAGAACCATGTGGCCGTTCTGGAGCTCGACGCGGAATTTTTGCCCGGGCAGTACCTCGCGGACGAGGCCTTCGAGCTCGATAGACTCCTGCTTGGCCAAATAGCCTCCCTTAAAAAGAACCGCCGCTCGGGCGGCGAGACCTTTAATATAACACGATTTAGGCATTTTCCCAAGGGGGCAGCTTATTTTTCGTTGCCATACGCCGACAGCGCCGTTAACGTCGATGGTCCTCCTCCCCTGGAAAACATGACCCTGCACGAGCATTTCGAACGATCGGGCGCCTGGCTCTTTCGCTGGCGAAGCTATCTGCCGCTGCTGCTCTTCGGAGTGGTGCTGCTGGGGATGCGTGACTTTCATTACCCGGCCGAAGCGCATCACGTGATCCCGAAATGGGGACTCACCTGCCTGAGCATTGGGCTGCTCGGCGTCCTG
>JBQTJO010000116.1:0-3975 GCA_052387015.1 Gemmatimonadota bacterium | reverse complement strand
GTTTTACTGGTTTTTCCGCACCGGGCTTTTTCTTTTCACGATTGACTTAGCGACTACTAACAATGAGAGCCCGCCTTCTGTCCTCACTCTTCCGTCTCTGTCTGGCTTCGGTCCTCTGTCTGTCATTCGACCTCTGGTCTGCCCAGCAACTCATCAATGTCGGCACATCCGCAGGGGACGGCACGGGCGATGGCCTGCGCACTGCCTCACAGAAAGCCAATGCGAACTTCACTGAAATCTACGGCAGCTACCTTCCGCGCACTAACGGCACTAGCACAAACCTCACTATCAATCAGCTCACGGTGAGCGGCATTGGACTGGAAAAGGCTATTGTCTCGGACGCAGCCGGTCGCGTGACGAATTCTCCAGTCGGCAGCGCAACGCTCAAGAAATTCCAGCAATCGGTTACTGATTATACTGCCCTTATGGCGCTGGACACTACTATCTACACAAACGCGTATGTGCTAGCCGATGGCAAACAAGGTGCCTTCACATGGTGGTCTGGCGACACTAGTCCGACTAACTCCGGGACTTGCTTCACGTCCGGTTCTGGCCGCTGGAAACGCGATGACGTAAAGGCCGTCGCAGTCCACTGGTTCGGGACGGACACTGCCGCGTTCCAGAGCGCCGTCACGCTCCTGACCAATGTCACCGGGGCCGGCCCGTGGACAGGGGGTAAAGAGTTATACCTTGGGCCATATACTTACACCGTGACTAGCTCGATTGATCTTCCGCCTAATGCGATTGTCATTGGGGCGGGTCGTAACGCGACGCGGGTGAACGCGCCGAACGGCACGGCCTTCCGGTGCCTTGGCGACCCGAACTACACTATGAAAGTGTCGTTCCGAGACCTTGCCATTGATGGTGTCAACGTCCAGGTCGCAGGCGCAGGTATTGTTCTGGGTGGCACGACGCCAGCCCACGAAATCCACCTTGAAAACGTGGATGTCTGGCGATGTTACGACGGTATCTGGGTCACGAATTTTCAAGTCGGCAGCGTGCTCAACTGCAAATTGCGCAACAACGCGCGCGATGGATTCCATCAGGAGGGTTACGCTACTGCGGCGCGGCTGGCATCCAACTATTCGGCGAGCAACGGACGTTATGGTTTTTACGTGCGCAACATGTCCTATTCCGCTTTCATTGCCACTGCCGCCGATGCTAATGCGAGCGCAGGCTATAAGATCGACGCGACTGCAAGCACATCTTCCAGTAATAACACATTCATAAGCTGCGGCTCGGAAGGTAACCCAATCGGCTTCGATATCGACACGGCCTATGAGCTGACCATGATCGGCTGCTACGGGATCACGTCATCTACTTACGGAGCTAAGCTCGCAGGTTGTCCGGGGCCGCGACTGGTCAACTGCCGCTTTGAAGGCACCGCGCAAGGCCTCTTTGTGACCTCATCGGCGATCAGCGGTCTGATTGCCTATAGCGTCTCCGCTGATGGCGGTATCTTCAATTGTAACAACACGAACCTCCTCGTCGCGGTCAACAACACTGGCTTCCGCGACGCCTCGCCACACGTCGCTATCGGCGGATTCCCGGAGCTTGCCTATCCCCTTTCCGTCACTGGTCCCAATCAGCGCGTGCTCAACCTGCGCCGTCTGGCCGCTACTAATTTCGCTGCGCACATTGACAGCGATCTTGCTCTCGGTTTCGGCTCGGACACCAACCCGGCCCTGCGCGTCGCCAGCAACGCGAACACGAACAACCCGCCTACGGCTGCAGCGGCTGGTTTCGGCATCGGTTACAGTCTCGCACAAATCCTGGCTCCGCTCGTTGTCAACGGTCATGCCGGCATCGGCACGAACAACCCGCAAGCCCGTTTGCACGTCTCCGCTACCAACGCCGCAACCCCGCAATTGCTCATTGATAATCCCGGCTCATCTCCCACCTTGGCTGGCCTCGTGATTTACGCGAGCAACAGCGGCCAGGGCGGAGCGCGCAACTGGGCGCTTGTGATCAATCAGGGAGCATACGGTGACGCGCAATTCAAGCGCAGCACAGCTAATGGTGCTGATCCGCTCGGCGGGAATAATGTCTGGCGCTACACACCGAACGACGAGTTTGAACTGAACTCAGGAACCAATGTCGTCCTGCGCACTGACGGGAATGGGACCGCCGGAAACACGCGGCTGATCATCTACGACGTCGATAACGGACAGCTTGAGCGCGTGAGCGTTGGCGCGGCAGGCAGCGCTGGAGTCGGCTTCAAAGTTCTCAGAATCCCGGACTAAACGATATGAGCACACTACCAACTGGAGAAAACAAACCCAATCCACCGTCACCCGATCTAAACGCGCCGCAAGGCGGCAACACCGATTGGATGCGCGTCATCACAGACTTCTCACGCTTTGCCGCCGAGCGATACGCGGATCAGATTGCCAGGTGGAACGCCGACGCGCCGCACATTTCCGTCGCAGACGCGCGCAACGCATTACGCGGCCTCTCCGCTCAACTCCGAGAACAAATCGCCCTCTCCATCAGCATCCTTGAGATTATCGATCAAGTCACCCATCGCATGAAGTAAATGTCGCGGACCTGACTCCTGACTCCTGAAATGTCCCTCGCGTCCGACATCGCCCTCACCGGCCAGTCAGCGGAGAACTACGCCATCCACACTTTGGAATTCCCGCGTGACGGCGTGTCCTATCCCTGCTCATCCGGGACCGAACGCACCGAGACCGAATACATGGAGGGCGGCAAATTTCTGAACAAATTCGTCACCGTCTTCCTGCGCAAAGTCCTGCTGACACCTCAACACACCGCAGACCTGGAAGCGCTCACGGTCGATGACAACTTGAAGACCGTGGACGACGAATCCGTTCCGCCACGCTCCGGCATGCGCGTCCGCTACGACCGGCGCGATTACAGGATCCTCCGCGTCACGGACCTGGGCTCAGTGTTCCAGCTTCAACTGGTGGACCCGGACCGATGACCCCAACCGTTCAACTCGACATGCGCGAGTTCAACGAGGCCTTGCGGCAATATGTCCTCGTGTGCCAGCGGGAACTGGCGGACATCCTGAACAAGAAACTCCTCTTCATTGTGGCCAAGGCATGGAAGGCAACCCCGCGTGCGTCACGCGCCGAAATCGAGTCCAGTCTGAATGTTGTCGGATACAAGGTCCGCCGCAGCAAAAAGACCGGTGAGATTAAGCGCGGCTCCGCTATGCTCGGCGGCGGTTCAGCCGTGTATAGCATCATCAATGCCCGTCGCGCCCGGACCGGGCAGAAAGGTTTATACGGCGCGGAGATGGCGGCTAACGCGCGGAAATTTGTTGGGCGCAGACTCCGCGCCATCGGCGCGCTACAGCGTGGCTGGATCGGTGCGCTAAAAAAGCTCATTGCAGTCACGCGCCAGTCCGAGGAACAGCCAGGCGGTCCGCGCGTGAAGAATCCGGGTCGCGCGCGACCGGCAACACCCGGCTGGAATCCAGTGGCAGAAGCTGAATACGACCTCGCCCTCGGACGGTCCGGTATCGCTGGCAAACAAGACAGCATCGACCCGCGAGTGGTAGCGGCGCTCCAGGCCGCATTCAATACCGAGACAGCCTCGATGCGCGAATACATCGCGCGCAAGATGCAGACCGCAACTGACCCATTCAACGCGCGATGAACTACCCGCACTTAGCCGAGCAAGCCGTCCTCAACTTCCTCAAGCTCCAGCCGCTCACCACGCTCCCCGCAGACGCGAGCGGTCAGCGCAACCTCTACAAGTCATCCGACTCACCGGACGGCGCATGGCCGGGTTCGCAAACACCGGTCAAGATGCCGTGCGCAATCATCGAATGCGCCTTAGCGACACCTTACGCACAGCCTGCCGGCAATGAGGAGTGCGAGATGATGTTGCACATCCGCACGCAGCGCGACGATGGCGACGACGCCTCACACCGTGTCAGGTGCGAAGAGGTGTTCAATCTATTTCGGCGGGATGACATCAAGTCTCACATATCAGATGCGCACGTAG
>JBQTJO010000115.1:0-34631 GCA_052387015.1 Gemmatimonadota bacterium | reverse complement strand
GAGTCCTCTCCAGATTAACGTCAACGCCAGCGTCGCTTCGCTCCGACCACTGGTCAGCATCGACCGAACTGAGCGGTCAGCTTGGAGCGAAACGGCTGGTCAACATCACCGGTCTACGCAACGGGTGGAGGGTCGGGCCGCCTTCGGCCCGTGCCCGAATGATCTGGACTTTTCCACATTCAGTTTTAGCTTGCGTCGCCGCCGCCGGAGATGATGACGCGATGGAGTTGACTGCCGCCGAGGCATGGACCCGTATCCTGGAACGCGCCCGGACGCTGCTTCCAGAACAGACATACCGGATCTGGCTCGCGCACACCGAGCCGCTTGCCTTGTCACAGGATCATCTGACGGTCGCCGCCGGCAGTGAGTTCGCCGCCGAGTGGATCGAGGACAAGTACGGCGATCTGCTGACCGAAGTGGCGGAGCGCGTGGTTGGGCACCGGCTCAGAATCGAATTCGAGCACAAGCCCCGTGAGCCGGATGCCGCAAAGCCCGAAATCGCGATCCGGATCGCGCCCGCGACCGCGATCGCGGCGGCGCCCGCGCCTGCTTTGTCGGTGGGCGCGCCGCTCAACGAGCGCTACGTCTTCGACCGCTGCGTGGTCGGCACCAACAACCAGCTCGCGGCCGCGGCCTGCAAGGCGGTGGCCGAAGCGCCCGCCCGCATGTACAACCCGCTGTTCATCTATGGCGGTGTCGGCTTGGGCAAGACACACCTGATGCATGCCATCGGTCACGCCATCCTCGACCGCGATTCCGGTAAGCGCGTCGCCTACATCTCGAGCGAGCGATTCACGAACGACCTGATCGCCTCGATCCAGGACGGCCGGATGTCGGATTTTCGGCGTCGCTATCGCGAGATCGATCTGCTCCTGATCGACGATGTTCATTTCCTGGGCGAGAAGGAACGGACGCAGGAAGAGTTCTTCCACACGTTCAACGCTCTGCACGACGCGCAGCGTCAGATCGTCATGACCAGCGATCGCCCGCCGAAGGAGATTCCCGGGCTGGAGGAGCGGCTCGTCTCCCGCTTCGAGTGGGGGCTGGTCACCGACATCAAGCCGCCCGACCTGGAGACCCGGGTCGCGATTCTGCGCAAGAAGGCGGAAGAAGACGAGATCGCGCTGCAGGACGAAGTGCTCGAGTTCATCGCGCGCAACTGTCGCTCGAACGTGCGCGAGCTCGAGGGCGCGATCATCAAGCTGCTGGCCTACTCGTCCCTGACCCGCCGCGAAATGAGCATTGAACTGGCGCGTGAAGCCCTGGGCGGCGTGCTGGTCGGCGCCGACACGCCGGAGATCACGCCGGCGCTGGTCAAGGAGCGGGTGGCCGCCAGCTGGAAAGTGCCGGTCGAAGCGCTGGCGTCCAAGAAGCGCACGAAAGAGGTCACGCTGCCGCGCCAAGTCGCCATGTACCTGATCCGCGAGCTGCTGGATGTGCCGCTGGTCGAGATCGGGCGGCTGTTCGGCGGCCGCGATCACTCGACGGTCATTCATTCGATCCAGAAGGTCGAGGAAGATCTCCAGGCCGATGATGCGTTTCACGCGCGCGTTCAGCACCTGCGCGCCGAGCTGACCGGCTGACGGAAAACTTTGTGGATTGAATGTGGGACACCGGCCACCCTTCCACAGCGAGCCGAGAAATGTTGGCAGCGTGGATAAAGCCGGTGAGTTGTCCCGGTCCATTCCACATATGGCGCGGACGCGAAAAAGCGACGAGTATCAACCGGAAGAGAGGCACGCGGCGTCGTTTGTCAACACGTCCACACTGCCTACTACTACTACTAAATAGATCTGTTGATAACGGGTAGTTACGTATACCTGTGGATTGCCTCGTGATGAGGTGAGGACGCCATGAAATTCAGGATCACTCGGGAAAATCTCCAGAAGGGTCTGGCGGCCGTCGCCGCCAGCATTCCGACGCGCACGACACTGCCGGTGCTGTCCAACATTCTGATCGATGTCGAAGGGGACACGGTCGGCATGAGCGGCACCGATCTGGACATCGCGGTCAGTCTGCGCGTACCCGCGGAAGTCGATGAAGGCGGATCGCTGACGGTGCCCGCCAAAAAGCTGCAGGAGCTCGCCAAGGAGCTGCCGGAGCATCCGGTGCGGATCTCGACCAAGGGCGACCGCTTCGAGCTGGCATGCGGCAAGGCCACTTTCCGCCTGAACGGGATGCCGCGCGATGAGTTTCCGACCTTTCCCGCGGTGAATTTCGACGAGAGCTGGAAGGTCAAAGGCAACGTTCTGCACGATCTGATTCGGCAGACGTCGTTCGCGGTGTCGACGGAGGAGAGCCGGCCGATCCTGAACGGCGTGCTCTGGCAGCTCGGCGAGAGCGAGATGCGCATGGTGGCGACCAACGGGCACCGGCTGGCGCGCTACGCGGTGCCAGTCGATGCCGCGGGCGCGCCGCGCGTCGATCTGATCGTGCCGCCCAAGGCGCTCGCGCAGGTCGAGCGCCTGTTCGCGGCCGATGATGAGGTGGAGGTTGCGCGCAGCGAGAACCACCTCGGCTTCCGCTTCAACGGCACGCAGGTGTATACGCGGCTGATCGAGGGGCCGTACCCGAATTACGAGCAGGTCATTCCGCGCGACAACGACAAGCACGCGATCGCCGACAAGACGACGCTTTCCCAGGCGCTGCGCCGGATGGCGGTGGTCGCGAGCGATCAGACGCACCGCGTGCGCATGGCGTTCGCCGCTAACGTGCTCCGCTTCGGCGTCGAGACGCCCGACCTCGGCGAGGCGACGGAGGAGATCGAAGTCGATTACAACGGCGAGCCGCTCGAGATCGGCTTCAATGCGAGTTACCTGCTCGAGGTGCTGCGCTACATGCCGACCAACGAAGTGAAGCTGGCGTTCAAGGCACCCGAGCGCGCGGCCACCATCGAGCCCGCGGGCAGAAACGGCGAAGAGCAGCCGGATTACCTGTGCCTGGTCATGCCGCTGCGGCTACTCGAGTAGCCGAACATGGGAATATGAGAACATGGGAACATGGGTCACCGTTTCTCATGCTCCCATGCTCCCATGGTCCCATGATCCTATGTCATTCGATCCCGTCTATACGCTTCTACGTGCGCTGACCTCGCCGGTGGTGGCGATAACCACATCCGCCGGCGGCCGGCGCAATGGCCTGATCGTCAATTCAGCGCAGCGCGCATCGCTGGTGCCGACCATGCCACGCATTTCCATCTACGTCTCGAAGACGAATTTCAGTCACGACCTGATTTATCAGAGCGGCGTGTTCGCGCTGCATGTGCTGCGCAACGATCAGTGGGAATTGATCTGGCAGCTCGGTCTGCAGAGCGGGCGTGATTTCGACAAGCTCGCGACCCTGCACACGATCGACGGCACTACCGGCTGTCCCCTGCTCACGGACTGTATCTCGGGATTCGAGTGCAAGGTCGTGAACGGGATGGACACCGGCGCGTCGACGTTTTTCCTGGGTGAGGTGGTGAACGTCATCGAAGGGCGCGCCGGCCCGCTCATGACGAGCGAGTATTTCCGCGAGAACATGTCGCTGGAGAGACGCTGGCAGTACGAGAACAATCTGCGGGCGGCGCAGCGCGAGCTGGAGGTGCGGACGCGCGGCATCGATCGGGCGAAGACCTGGCCGGGACCGACGGTCGCGCCCTGACCGCCGCTTTCTGACGAAAGGGACGATTACAGCTCACCGAGCTTTACCTGGGAAAGGTCGAACTGGGTGACTTCCGCAATAATCCTCGGAAAGGACTGCTCGGGACTCGCACTTTCCACACTGAACAAGGACGGAATTGCTAAACTCCGTCAGCAATGGGTGTATCGCGCACGGTAAGTTCACTCAGCGATGGTATTGCAGCCGCTGCCATCGAGAAGTAATTCGGATCGGCTTCAACCCCAACGCACGCGTACCCGTTTGCAACAGCAGCCGCCAGCGTGGATCCGGATCCTGCGAAGGGGTCGAGCAGGGTTCCCTCTCCGAACGGAAGTGACGCACGTACAATCTGACGCAAGAACGCTTGCGGCTTTAGTGAAGGATGCGGCGCGATCGACCGTTCCTTTGCGTGTGTGGGTGCCGACTTGATTACATCTCCGAACGGCCGGTCTTTGGAGATCCTGCGCAGCCCTCCGGTGCGCCACTTTCGGAGATTGTCTTGGACGCGACCTTCCAGCGGTGCCCGAAATAGTAACCAAGGCTCCCACATTGATCTCGGCATCACTGTCACATCCTCGAACTCTCGGTGAGCGTTCTTGGGGCGGTCGCCGCCACGCATGGTCATGACCAGCCGAATGACCTCACCGCGGCGCACGAGTCCTGCCTTCACAATGGAGTTCGCCACCAGATGTGATACGAGCGGATTCGATGCCACGAACACGTGGGCGCCCGGAGCGAGTACGCGCAGCAAAGCCTTCCCGAAGCGGAGGAAAAACGATTCGAGCTCCGCAAGTTCCGATTTCTTGAGAGTCGTAAACCGCGGAAGAGGAGACCGCTGATGCCCGTCGAACGCTGGTGGGATCCTCCAGACACCGCCCCTGCCCGCACGCATTTTCGCCTGCTCGCTGGCGCTGTATTCCACCAAACCGTACGGCGGATCGGTTACGACCGCATGGATGCTCCGATTTGGCTGCGAAAGTAGCCAATCGAAGCAGTCAGCCAATACGAGGCTGGCTGAAAGATACTGGTATCGCTGGTGGCGATCCAATGCATTCGAGGAGGCGGCCGCCATTTCACTTCCTTCGACGAGGTGTAGCGGCAGTTGCACGGCTTTCGGGCTCCGGGGGATTGGGGGAACGAGAGCGATCGAAGAGGACATTTACGTTTTCCCGCGGAGCAGATGAATGGTTACCTGGAACGGGCCGGCCGACGCCTGAGATACTGACGGATCGCTTCCTCCACCAAATCCCCGATCCTCATGTCCTTCTGGGCTGCCAGAACCTTGAGCTCCCGATAAACCTCCGCCGCGATCCGTGCGCCCACCTGTTTTCGGGAGCCTGTTACCATTGTAACAATTTACAATGGTAACAACACCAACGCAAGGAGTAGGACAAACGCACACTACCTGAGTCAACGAACCACATGAATGTAAAGCGATTCGCGGCCTGATCTGCCTCCGGCCTCGCGACAAATTGCCATTCGTCTCGCGAAGTGCCGGCGACATACGGCTCAACAATTCGCAGAAGCGCATCGTATTCGGAAGAGACAAGCCGGCGAGCTTCGATCGCCGTGTTGAGGCGACACTGCGCCGTGAGCCCCTGGTTATAATAGAAAGCGGCCGCTAAATAACGCCATCGCCAAGCAGCTTCGACACGGCGGTCAAGGCACGGATTTCATAACCGCTCTCGATGATCCGCTCACGCCCTCGCTCTTCGCGATCGACAACGGCCAGCACACCCAACACGGTCCCTCCTGCTTCGGAAACGGCCCGCGCAGCCCGTAATGCTGACTCACCGGTCGTGATGACGTCTTCCACAACTACGACCGACATGCCGGGCACGAACCCGCCTTCGATCAGTCTTCCGGTGCCGTGCGATTTTTCCTGCTTGCGCACCGTAAACGCGTCCAGCTTGCGGCCGGCCAGGGTGGCGGCATGCGCGATCGCGTAGGCGATCGGATCGGCGCCCAGCGTCAGACCGCCGACCGCGGCGGGCTTCCAACCGGCTTCATCGATCGCTGCGAGACCGAGCCGGCCGATCAGCACCTGGCCGCGTCCCGACATGGTCGTGAGGCGCGCATCCACGTAGTAGCTCGAGCGCTGGCCGGAGGCGAGGGTGAAATCGCCGCGCTGCACGGACTTCTCGATCAGCAGCTGGTGCAGCTGCATCAGCTCGTCAGGCGCGGCCATTCAGCGGATCAGCCAGAAGATCCCGATCGCGATGGTGCCGACACCGGTCAGCTGGCCGATTGCGCGGCCGACATGCTCGCCGAAGCCGGACGCGCGCGCGGCCAGGAAGCCGGCCGCCGCTGCGTAGACCGCCATGCTGGCAGCCGTGCCGGCTGCAAAAAGTAGCAGATACCCGAAAGCGCCCGCGGCCGAGCCCATGACGGCGAGCGGCACGAGCGCGACCGCCGGCGCGGCGCCCGCGAGGCCGTGCATCAGGCCTACGACTGTGGGCGCATGCGAGTGAGCGTGGGCGCGCACGTGCGCGCGATGCGCGATCCATGCGGTCCAGCCGCCGAGCGCGACCAGCGCAACGCCCACCAGTCGCTCCATGGTGCCGGTCGCCGCCTCGGGAATGCGCAGGCCGAGCACGAACAGCGCAGCGCCGCCGAGCAGGAGCGCGCCGCCGTGGCCGAGCGCCCACTGCAGCGCAAAACGAACCGCATCACGCGCCCGCGGCCGGTTGACGGCAAAGGACGTAACCGCGGCCATGTGATCGGCCTCGAAGGCGTGCAGCGATCCGAGAATCAGTGCAGTGAGAAACGGCAGCTCGCTCATGCCAGAACAATAGCGCCCGCGGTGGCGCCCGCGCCAAATCCGACCAGCAGCGTCGGACGGCCGTCGCGAATCAGTCCGCCGGCGCCCGCCGCCTCGTGCAGCGCGAGCGGAATGGTGGCGGCGCCGGTGTTGCCGTAACGGTCGATGTTCACGAACACGCGCTCCCATGCCACATCGACCAGAGCGGCAAAGGTCTTCAGAATGCGCAGGTTGGCCTGGTGCGGGACGATGAGTGCGACGTCGTCCAGGCCGATGCCGGCGCGCTCCAGCGCGCTCTCCGCCTGGGCCGCCATCGTGCGCACCGCGTGCTTGAAGAGACGGGTTCCTTCCATGCTCAGCAGGTGACTCTTCTCGGCGAGCACGCTCTGATCGAAGGGCAGCCGCGCACCGCCGCCGCGCCGGACCAGGGCACTCGCCAGACGGCCATCAGCCCACCAGCTGTACGAGCGCAGGCGCGCTTGTGCCGCACCCGCCTCCGCCTCCGCCTCCGCCTCCGTCTGCGTCAGCAGCACGGCGCCCGCGCCGTCGCCGAACAAAGGCCCGGTCTCCGGATCCGAGCGGTCGGTGATCGAGGAGAGCTTGTCGGCGCCAATGACCAGCGCGTTGGCGGCGCCGCCGGTCCGCAGTAGCGCGTCGGCCACGATGAACGCGTAGATCCAGGCGGCAAAACCGGCCTCCACATCGAACGCCGCGGCGCGCCGCGCGCCCAGCTTTGCCTGTACCTCGCAAGCGGTGGGTGGCGTGAGATGATCGGGCGTGGACGTCGCAACCAGGATCAGGTCGACGTCGTCCGAAGAAACCCCGGCATTGCTCAGCGCGGCGGCCGCCGCCCGGGCCGCCATGGCTGCGGTGCCCATCGTAGCCGGCGCGATCCGCCGCTCGATGATGCCGGTGCGGCGCACGATCCACTCCGGGGTCACGCCCGCCAGCCGGGCACAAGCTTCATTGTCCAGGATATCATCCGGCACGAACGCGCCGGATGCCGCGATAAAACTCCCCAAACCTTCCCCCTGCCGAGGTGCGCCTCTATAATGGAACGCTTTTCCGGAATGGAACATGCGCGATTGAAATGCATATGATGATGTCCCGACTTTTTTCTCTCCGATAGGAGCAGCGCAATGCCTGGTTTCGGCTCCCTCGCGTTTTCGTGGTGGGTCCCCGTTCTCTATGTGATCATACTCGGTCATATCACCAATCTGTGTGTGACACTCTATCTCCATAGATCGGCTACGCACGAAGGCGTGAAGTTTCATCCGGTGGTCGAAACCTTCATGCGCGCGTGGCTGTGGCTGACGACCGGGATCACGACCGTCGAGTGGGTTGCCTGCCATCGCAAGCATCACGCGTTCAGCGACCGTGAAGGTGATCCGCATTCTCCGGTTCAGGAGGGCGTGCTCGAGATCACGTTCGGCGGTGTTTTCTTCTACAAGGAAGCGGTGAAGGACGAGGACATGATCGAGAAGTACGGGCGCGGCTGTCCGAACGACTGGCTGGAGCGCAACCTCTTCTCGGCGCAGACGATGGTCGGGCTGCTCTCGATGATGGTGCTCGACATCTATCTGTTCGGCCTCGCGATCGGTCTGGTCGTCTGGAGCTGTATGGCGGTCTGGATTCCGATCTTCGGCAATGTCATCAACGGCATCGGTCACGCCTACGGCTACCGGAACTTCGAAACCAAGGATTCCAGCCGCAACATTCTCCCGCTCGGCCTCTGGATCGTCGGTGAGGAGCTGCACAACAACCACCACGCGGATCCGAAGTCGGCGACCTTCCGCGCGAAGTGGTATGAGTTCGACATCGGCTGGGTCTACATCAAGCTGCTGTCGGTTTTCAAGCTGGCCGACGTGATCTATGCGCGGAAGCTGAGCGCGAAGGAATTTGCCGCGAAGTACTACGTGCGGGCGTCGGACGCGGCCTCGACGGCGAGGGCCAATGCCTCGGCCGCGGTGACCAATGCGCGCGCGAACGCCAGCGCCGCGATTGCGGCGGCCGCGGATGCCGCCGAATCGGCGGCCGAAGCCGCGCGCGATGCATTGAGCACGCCCAAGGCGGTGCCTGCAATCGAGTGAGCCTGCCGTCAGTGCTGCCGGCGCTTTTTGGTCCTTCGCTCGAAGACCACTTCGCCATTGATGATCATGTAGCGAATGACGCGTTCCCGGCTTTCCGGGAACGCGTCGACCCGATCCTTGAAGCGGTCGTTCGAAAGCACGTCCGCCTCCAGCTCGCGCGCGAAGGACAGGATGAAATAGTCGGCATCGGTGCCGGCGGGCGCCTGCCGGATTTCACCACTGTCGACCATCTGCTCGAAAGCGGCCTCGTCATCGATCTGGTGGCGCAGCGCCGCATCGGCAAAGATGATCGGTTCGTAACCTTCTTCGACGAGCCTGTCGCGCACGACGCGGATGTTGCTCAGCTGAGCCCGGTCGCCTTCGCTCGAGTGCGCAACATTGGAGCCGTCGACGATAATGGTTCTGGATTCCTCACCGCGCATCCTCGTCCTCCCGCGCAGCCTAAGGGCAAGGCAGGTGCCAGATACAACTGATTCTGCTGCTAAAGGCGGTGGTGATGGGATTGGTGGAGGGGGCGACGGAGTTCATTCCGGTTTCGTCGACCGGGCATCTGATCCTGACCCAGGCGGTGCTGGATTTCAACGGCGCCACCGCCGACACCTTCTCGATTTTCATTCAGTTGGGCGCGATTCTCGCCGTCGTTTGGCTGTATCGCGAAAAGATTTACGGGGTAATAACGGCATCGGCCAAACACCCGGAAGGCCCGGTGCTGATCGTCAATCTGGCGATCGCGTTCGCGCCGGCCGCGCTGGTCGGCTTCCTGACCCACGACTGGATCAAATCGAACCTGTTCAATCCGCTGGCGGTGGCGTGGGCGCTGCTGGTCGGCGGCATGGTGATCCTGCTCATCGAGAAGTGGGATCCGGCGGTGACGGTGGAGGGTGCGGATTACATGCCGTGGCGGAAGGCGCTCGGGATCGGCGTCGCCCAGGTTCTGTCACTTTTCCCTGGCGTTTCGAGGTCCGGCGCCACCATAATGGGAGCGCGCTCCCTCGGCCTATCGCGCCGCGCCGCTACCGAGTTTTCTTTTTTTCTGGCCATTCCCGTGATGTTCGCGGCAACCGGTTACGACCTGATCAAGAGTCGTAATCTGCTCACCGCCGCAGATGCACCGGTTTTTGCAGTTGGATTCGCCGTGTCCTTCGTGTCGGCGTTGTTCGTAGTGAAGGCGTTCCTTGCTTACGTCTCGCAAAAGAGCTTCGTGGGCTTTGCCTGGTACAGAATAATTTTTGGAGCATTGCTCCTGATCGTTTTTTGGTGATTCGCAGTCATTCCCCTATTCAACAAGAGCAACTCGTGATTTCAGGTATCCTGGAAATCGTAGGAAACGGCGCGGCCTTTCTGCGCCAGCGCGAGGCGAGCTATCTCGCCAGCAAGAACGACATTTTTGTCGGCAGCAAGCTGATTCAGCGCTTCGGGCTGCGCACCGGTGACGAGATCGTCGGCGAGGCGGGCGAGGCGCCCGGCCGCGGCCGGAGTGCGCCGCTGCTTTCGATTCAGACCGCGAACGGTCTGCATCCGGAAGACGCGTTGCACCGTCCGCAGTTCAGCCGGCTCACGGCCAAGCACCCGGATGAGCAGCTGATCATCGAGTGCGGCCTCACCCGGCGCGGCCAGCGGGATTACACGGATCGCGTCATCGACCTCTTCAACCCGCTCGGCAAGGGACAGCGCGCTTTGATCGTCGCACCGGCGAAAGCCGGCAAGACGATGGTGCTGCAGGCCGTGGCCGAAGGCGTTGTCAAGAATCATCCCGGCGCTACCGTCTTCATCCTGCTCGTGGATGAGCGGCCGGAAGAGATCACCGAGATGGAGATGTGCGGCTACGGCGAAGTCATCGCATCGAGCTTCGACCATCCGGCGGAGCGTCACATCTCGGTCGCGGAGATCACGCTCGAGCGCGCCAAGCGCCGCGTCGAGATGGGTCAGGATGTCGTCATCATCCTGGACTCGATCACGCGCCTCGCACGCGCCTACAACACGGCGGAGGAAGGAAGCGGTCGCACCATGTCGGGCGGCCTGGACGCGAATTCGCTGGAAAAGCCGAAGCGCTTTCTGGGCGCGGCCCGGCTGGTCGATCCCGAGAAGGGCGGCGGCTCCCTCACCATCATCGCGACCGCGCTGGTCGACACCGGCTCGCGCATGGATCAGGTGATCTTCGAGGAGTTCAAGGGCACGGGCAACAGCGAGCTGGTGCTTTCGCGCGAGCTGGCGGACAAGCGGATCTTCCCCGCCATCGACATCACCGCTTCGTCGACCCGGCGCGAGGAGATGCTGCTCTCACCCGAGGCGCTGGAGTTCGCGAGTCAGTTCCGTCGTAACATCAATGGCTCGGGCGCGGCCGATGCGATGCAGACGCTGCTAACCATGATGAAGCGGACGGACACGAATGATGAGCTGGTGCGGCGGACGGTAGCCGTCTAGCGATAAGAGGGATGAGAGCGAGGTGAGCGATAAGAGCGCTTGTTTCGCGCTCATCGCTTCAAGCGCTCTTGTCACATCATCGCTATTCAGCGTTCATAGCCGCATACTCTTCCAGCGGCGGGCACGCGCAGATCAGGTTGCGGTCGCCGGCGGCCGATTCCACCAATCCAACCGACGGCCAGAACTTGTGCGCGCGCGTCCACGGCGCCGGATAGGCGGCCTTCTCGCGTCCGTACGGCCTGTCCCACGAGTCACTGACCACCATGTCGGCGGTGTGCGGCGCGTTCTTCAGCACGTTGTTGGTGCGATCGGCAATGCCCATTTCGATTTCGCGGATCTCTTCGCGAATGCCGATCAGCGCATCACAGAAGCGGTCCAGCTCGTCGAGCGATTCGCTTTCGGTCGGCTCGATCATCAGGGTGCCCACGACCGGGAAGGAAACGGTCGGCGCGTGGAAGCCGTAATCCATCAGCCGCTTGGCGATGTCCACCGCCTCGACGCCGGCCGAGTTCTTCAGCGGGCGCGGATCGATGATGCACTCGTGCGCGACCGTGCCTTCGTGTCCGGTATACAAGACCGGATACGCCGCGCTCAAACGCTTCGCGACGTAATTCGCGTTCAGGATGGCGATCCTGGTCGCCTCGGTGAGGCCGTCCGGCCCCATCATGCGGATGTACGCCCACGAGATCGGCAGGATTTCCGGGCTGCCCCACGGCGCCGCCGAGACCGCGGTAATGCCCTTTTCACCGCCGGTCTCGATGACCGGATGGCCGGGCAGGAACGGCAGCAGGTGCGAGGCGACGCCGATCGGGCCCATGCCGGGGCCGCCGCCGCCATGCGGGATGCAGAACGTCTTGTGCAGATTGAGATGGCAGACGTCCGCGCCGATGTCGCCGGGGCGGCACAGTCCGACCAGCGCGTTCATGTTGGCGCCATCCATGTAGACCTGGCCACCGTGCTCGTGCACGGTCCCGCAGATGGTGCGAATGCCTTCCTCGAAGATGCCGTGCGTCGAGGGATAGGTGATCATGAGCGCGGCGAGGCGGTCCTTGTGCTTCTCCGCCTGGGCGCGCAGGTCATCGATGTCGACGTTGCCATTCTCATCGCTCTTCACGACCACGACGTTCATGCCGGCCATCACCGCGCTGGCCGGGTTGGTCCCGTGCGCGGACTGCGGGATCAGGCACACGTCCCGTTGCTGGCCGCGCGCCTCGTGATACGCGCGGATCACGAGCAATCCGGTCAATTCCCCCTGTGAGCCCGCATTGGGTTGCATCGACACGCCCGCGAAGCCGGTGATCTCCGCGAGCCAGCTCTCCAGCTGCGAGATCAGAATGCCGTAGCCTTTCGCCTGCTCGCGCGGCGCGAACGGATGCAGCTTCGCGAACTCCGGCCAGGTCACCGGCAACATCTCGGTCGCCGCGTTCAGCTTCATCGTGCACGAGCCGAGCGGGATCATCGACGTAGTCAGCGAGAGATCCTTCTCCTCGAGACGCTGGATGTAGCGCAGCATATCGTGCTCGGAGTGATACGTATTGAAAACCGGGTGCGTCAGGAAACTGCTCCCGCGGTGGAACGGCTCGCCGAGCGCGTCCGCTTCCGCCAGCGTCCGCTCGTCGATCTCGAGCGTGTCGACGTCCGAGCCGGCGAAGACCGCAACCAGGTCCGCGATATCCTTGGTCAAGACCGTCTCGTCGAGCGCAATGCCGATGTCGCCGTTCTCGAACGCCCTCAGATTGATCCCGCGTTCCTGCGCGCCCTTCAGAATTTCGTGCGCGCCCTTCGCACCGCGTATGCGGAGCGTATCGAAGTAGCAGGCGTGCACGATCTCGTAGCCCAGCGCATGAAGCGAGTGCGCGAGCAATGCGGTCAGCCGGTGGATGCGGCGCGCAATCGCGGTCAGTCCCTGCGGTCCGTGATAGACCGCGTACATCGATGCGATCACCGCGAGCAGCACCTGCGCAGTGCAGACATTGCTGGTCGCTTTCTCGCGCCGGATGTGCTGCTCGCGCGTCTGCAACGCCATGCGCAGCGCGGGCCGGCCGCGTGAATCGGTGGAAACGCCGATGATGCGGCCGGGAAGATGACGCTTGAACTCGTCCTTCGTCGAAAGAAACGCGGCGTGTGGCCCGCCATAGCCCATCGGCACGCCGAAGCGCTGCGAGCTGCCGATCACAATGTCGGCGCCCCATTCGCCGGGCGGGGTCAGCAGCACCAGGCTGAGCAGATCCGCCGCGACCGTGACGATCGCGCCGCCGGCGTGCGCCTTCTCGACCACCGCGCGGTAGTCGATCACCGCACCATCGGTCGCCGGGTACTGCAGCAGCACACCGATTACTTCGGGCCCGAACTCGAAGCTCTTCCAGTCGCCGACCACGACATCCCAGCCGCGCGCACGTGCGCGCGTGCGCACCACATCGATGGTCTGGGGGTGGCACAGGCCGGAGACGAAATAAACGCGGCCGCCGGCGGCGGCGTGCAAGGAAGGGCGCGCGGCCCCCTGGCCGCTGCGCTCAGGTTCTGAAGAGCCGCCGGCTTTGCCGCGGATCGCGTGGGACATGCTCATCGCCTCCGCCGCCGCCGTCGCCTCGTCCAGCAGCGACGCGTTGGCGATCGGAAGGCCGGTCAGATCGATGCAGACCGTCTGGAAATTGAGCAGCGCCTCCAGTCGGCCCTGCGCGATTTCCGCCTGATACGGTGTGTACGCCGTATACCAACCGGGATTCTCGAGAACCTTGCGCTGAATCACGGATGGCGTGATGCAATCGTGATAGCCCATGCCGATGAACGAGCGGAAAACGCGGTTCTCGCGCGCGATCCGCCTCAGCTCGGCCAGTGTCTCATACTCCGACAGCGCGGCGGGCAGATCGAGCGCCTGCCGGAAGCGAATACCATTCGGAATGACCGTATCGATAAAGCCGCCGAGCGAGTCGTAGCCGATCGTCTGAAGCATGTCGCGGATCTGCCCCTCACTGGGGCCGATATGCCTGCGGACGAAGCGGTCCGTGTACTCGAGCGCCGTTGCCTGGCTCATGGTCTCCATCTCCAGGGAAATCCAGCCGGTTAAAACTAGTCGGCCGGTCAATGCATGGCGACGGCGTCGGCTCGCCGGGACTCCGGCGGACGGCGCACGCCGGCCGCCGGCCGATGAACCACAGTTGAAACGCTTGCCCTGCCGATCGCGGATGACGCATTTTGAAATGCGTCTAACGGTCCTGACGCCGCCCTGCCAAGGGCGGCATTTGGGTGCGCACTCCCGATCAACGCGCAAGTTGATCGTTTACATACTTCAGCATAAACGAGGAACCATGACAACGCTTCGTGCAAAGTGGTCCTACGCCTGCGCGCTGCTGCTGCCCTTGTGGACGGCGGCCCCCGCGCAGGCGCAGGAGAGCGCGCTTTCCGGAGTCGTGCGCGACCAGACCACAGGCCGGCCAATCGCGCGCGCGCTCGTGAACATTGTCGGCAGCGATCTCTTCGCCGAGACCGGCACCGATGGACAGTATCGATTCAGGGCGGTGCCGCCCGGGCAGCGAGAACTGCGTGCCAGTGCGCTCGGGTTCGCACCGCAGAATCGCACGGTTGTGATTGCGGCCGGCACGCCGGCCAAGGCGGATTTCGCGCTCCAGATCGCGGCACTTCGGCTCGACGAGCTGGTAGTGACGGCGACCGGCGAGCAGGCCAAGCGCGAAGTCGGCCACGCGATCGCCCGCATTGACGCGGCGGAGCTTACGCAGACGCAGCCGATCGCGAACATGAACGATCTGCTGGTCGCCCGGACACCCGGCGTAACCGTGACTCCGGGCAACCTCACCGGCGCGGAGGCACGCGTCCGCATTCGCGGCAATAACAGTCTGAGCCTCAGCAATGATCCCGTCTACTACATCGATGGTATCCGGATGGAGAGCGCTTCGGGTTCCTCCAGCATTGGCATCGGCGGCACGAGCATCAGCCGCGTAAACGATCTGAATCCGGAGGAACTCGAATCCATCGAATTCGTGAAGGGCCCGGCAGCTTCCACCCTGTATGGCACCGACGCCGCCAACGGGGTGATCGTGATCAAGACCAAGAGGGGGCGCGCGGGCCGTGCGAACTGGTCCGCGTACGCCGAAGTTGGTGCGATCAAGGACTACAACAATTACCCCACCGCCTACCGCGGCTGGACCACCGGCTCGGAGCCGACCAACGGAATCCAGTGCTTCCTGACTGCGGTCGCAGCCGGCAAGTGCACGCAGGATCGCATCACCACGTTCAATCTGTTCGACGACGGTGAGGCGACGCCGAACGGTACGGGCACTCGTCAGCAGTACGGACTTCAGGTCAATGGCGGATCGGAGGCGCTCAACTATTTCATATCCGGCGAATGGGAAGATGAGATCGGCCTGCTGCGCATGCCGGATTTCGCGCAGGACATCATCAGGACCGATCGGCAGATCAGCGAAGTGCCTTTCGAGGCGTTGCGTCCGAACGCACGTAACCGGGTCAGTGTGCGCGCGAACATGGGCGCGAGCTTGAGTCCAACGCTCGACCTCGCGATATCGACTGGTTATGTCAGTTCCAACCAGCGTCTGCCTCAGACCGACAACAACACGACCGGTCTGCTGTCGAACGGCTTCGGCGGACCGGGCCACAAGGACAATGGACGGTTCGGCTACCGGCTCTATACGCCGGACATGTTCTTCTCCGAAACCGTGGAGCAGGACATCAACCGCTTCATCGGCAGCGGGACGGCCACGTGGAAACCGGCCGCCTGGTTCTCGGGTCGCGTGACGGGCGGCGTCGATTATGTGAATCGCGTCGACACGGATCTCTGCCGGCGCGGTGAATGCACGCCGTTCAACACGACGAATATCACGGGCTTCAAGGAAGACAACCGGACGAACTTTTTTCAGTACACCGCCGATGCGAGCGGTAGTGCGGAATACCAGGTCTCACCGGCCGTAAAGTCGCGCACGACTGTCGGTGTGCAATATTTCCGGCGCCTGTTCAACCGGAACGGCGCGTTTGCGGAGGATCTCGCGCCGGGCGCAACGACCGTGACGGCCGGCGCGATCCCGCAGGCGGACGAAACCACGACGGTTTCCGCCACCCTCGGCACGTTTATCGATGAGCAGATCGCATGGCGTGACAAGCTCTACCTGAACGCGGCGGTGCGTATTGACGACAACAGCGCCTTCGGCGCGGATTTCAGCGCGGTCATGTATCCGAAGTTCAGCGCGTCATGGGTGATATCGGAGGAGTCGTTCTTCCCTGCGATCGATCTGTTCGACAACCTGCGCCTGCGTGCAGCATGGGGTGCGTCGGGTGTGCAGCCCGGCACCACGGATGCGGTCGCGTTCTTCACGCCGACTACGGCAAGCGTCGAGAACGAGGACCGCGCCGCGATCGTCTTCAGCGCGCTCGGCAACAAGGAGCTGAAGCCCGAGCGGTCGTCTGAATTCGAGCTCGGTCTGGATGCCGGCGTGCTGAGCAACCGTGTCGGACTGGAGCTCACATTCTATCACAAGACGACGAAAGACGCGCTGATCGCGCGCACGGTGGCGCCTTCGGTAGGCGGTGCGATCACCCGGTTCGAGAACCTCGGCTCGGTGCAGAACACGGGTGTCGAAGGCTCCGTGCACGCGCAGATCATCGAGCGGCCGGGTTTTGGCTGGCATCTCACGCTTGCAGGCGCGCACAACAAGAACGAGCTCGCCGACCTGGGCGGCGTGCCGCCGATCATCGGCACGACGATTCATCAGCGCGAAGGCTTCCCGCTCAACAGCTACTGGCTGCGGCCCTACACGTTCGAGGACGCGGACGGTAATGGCATCATCACGGCCAATGAAATCATGGTCGAGGACAGTGCGGCGTTCATTGGCGCCAATTTGCCGGAAACCGAAATTACCCTGAACACCGGCATCCAGCTCTTCGCACGGAGACTGAGCCTGAACGCCGGCTTCGACTACAAGGGCGGCCACTACCAGTTGAATGGAACCGAGCGCATTCGCTGCGAGTCGCGCCTCAACTGTGATGGTCTGATCGATCCTGGTGCTCCTCTGTGGAAGCAAGCGCGCGTCGTGGCGCTGCGCGAAACCGCGGCGCGCACGCAGTATGGATTCGTCGAGGACGCCAGCTTCGTCAGGCTCCGTGAAGTGTCAGCGACTTATGAGCTCCCGGCCAATGTGGCGGGCGCGCTGCGGGCCCGGCGCGTGCTGCTCACGGCCGCCGGCCGGAACCTGCATGTCTGGACGGACTATTCGGGCATCGATCCTGAAGCCGGATATTTCGGCGGCGGTGACGTACAAACGGATTTCCAGACGCAGGCGCCGCCCAGCTACTGGACGTTGCGCGCGACTTTCAACTTCTGAGCGAGGAAGCCATGAAACCAATGAGGACTTTTTTGCTCGCGCTGGCATGCTTGCCGCTCGCCGCGTGCAGCCTGGATGACGTGCTCGAGGTCACCGATCCGGACATCATCGAGGAAGTTACGACCGCGTCCGGCGCGTTTGCACTGCGCAACGGTGTGTTCCTGCGTTTGTCGCAAGCCACGACCGGCATTCAGAATGCCGACGCGCTGTTCCTGATGGCCGGCCTGCTCAGCGACGAGTGGCGCTCCGGTGACACGTTCGTGCAGCGCAACAACATGGACCAGCGGATCTTCGACCCGACCAACACGTTCCACGAGAACCGTTCGCGCGACCTGAACCGCGTGCGAGTCGAAGGCGCCCGCGCGATCAAGGCCATTCGGCAGTTCGCGCCGGACAGCGTGCCGGCAACGGGGATGATGTTCGCGGCCACCGCGCTGGCAGAGGTGCTGATTGGCGAGCACTACTGCAATGGTACGCCGCTCAGCAGCGTGACCGAGACGAATGACATTGCGTTCGGCGAACCAAAGACGAACGCCGAAGTCTTCCAACTGGCCGTTGAGCATGCGGACTCGGCGCTTGCGCTCGCCGATGATGCGGCGACCGTCACAAACCTCGCCAGGATCGTCAAAGGGCGCGCGTTGCTGAATCTCGGCCGCTTCGCCGAAGCCGGTGCCGCAGTTGCCGGCGTGCCGCTGACGTTCCGGTTCGAGGTCAGCCACTCACTCAACGTCAACAGCAATCAGATCTGGAGTCTGAACGTGAGTGCGCGGCGCTACACGATGGTCGATCGCGAGGGCGGCGTGGGCCTGGACTACGTCTCATCCAACGACCCGCGGCTCCCGAAACGAGTCGGCGGTGGTTCGGTTTTCGATAGCTCGAATCCGACCACTCTGATTCGCATCGGCATCTGGGATCGCACCTCGCCAGTCGCGGTGGCGACCGGTATTGAAGCCGAGCTGATGCGCGCGGAAGCGGATCTGCGTGCCGGCAGCAATGCCGCATGGCTGGCAAAGATCAACGCATTGCGCACGAACACAGCGCTGTATCCGGCCATTCCTACCGCGCTCGGCTCGAGCTATAGAAGAGGACCTAACCTGACAAACCTGGCGGATCCGGGCACGCCGGCCAAACGCGCGGATGTCATGTTCCGCGAGCGTGCGTTCTGGATGTTCAGCACCGGGCATCGCCTCGGTGACATGCGGCGGCTGGTCAGGCAATACGGCCGGGCGGTAGACACCGTGTATCCCAACGGTCCTTACTTCAAGGGCGGCAATTACGGGGATGCCGTGAGCGTGCCGGTGCCGTTCGAAGAGCAGAACAACCCGAACTTTGTCCAGTGTATTGATACCAACGCCTGAGTCTGGGATCAGGTAGCAACAAGGGCCGCGCCGAACTGGCGCGGCCCTTTCTGATGCGGGTGGTACAAGCGTTGCTCCTCTGACGTGCATGAAGTCAGCCGCCGTGAAGGACGAGCGCGCGCGGGAGTGGTCGCGTGTCGCGCACGAGCTGGACGTGGAGCGCATCGTCCAGCCGGACGAGGTGACCTGCGGGCCCACCTGCCTGCGCAAGGTGTTCGCCTATTTCGGCCGGCCGCTGCCGCTGCCCGAAGTCTTGGCCACGCTCGAACGGAACGAGGACGGCGGCACCCTGGCGGTGTTTCTCGGCATTGCCGCGCTGAAACAGGGATTCGGCGCGCGCATCTACTCGTACGACCTCCGCATCTTCGACCCGACCTGGTTCGGTCTCGACGCGGCCGCGCTCAACGAAAAAATCTTCGAGCGCTTTCCGTATCTGGCGGAAGAAAAGCGGCTGCGGGCGGCCGGTGCCTACATCCGGTTCCTGGAGATGGGAGGGGAGCTGGCCTTCGACGAGCTGACGCCCGCGCTGATCCGCACCATTCTCGACCGCGATCACCCGGTGCTGGCCGGGCTTTCGGCGACCTATCTCTACCGCTTTCCGCGCGAGCGCTGGGACGCCGAGCTGAGAAGGCACGTGGACGACGACGTCCGGGGCGAGCCGACCGGCCATTTCGTCGTGATCAGCGGCTATGACCACTGGGGACGAAAGCTGAGTGTGGTCGATCCCTCCGAGCACGTGCCGGTTTCGCACAAAGGGCGGATCAGTGTCGATTCCGAACGGCTCATCAATGCGATTCTGCTCGGCGATGTCACGTATGACGCCGGGTTGCTGGAAGTATGGCCGAAGCAAGCAATGTAATCGTGGTGGTCACCGATGCTCGCGATGTGGAAGGCCTCGCGTGCACCGTGGCAACCGCCGACGAATACCTGGAAGGCGACGCGCGCTTCGCCGGCCCGAATGCACTCATTGTCAACCTGAGCCGGTCCATCGTTTACGGCAGCAAGGGCTATTACGTCTCGCTGCTGGCGGACGCGCGCGGACAACAGGTGCTGCCGACTGTGCAGACGATGGCCGGGCTGGCCGAGCCGTACGCGCGTTTCCGCGCGCTGCAGGAGGCCGGCGCCCCGACCATCGATGCGGCGGAGATGGTAGTGCGCCGCCGGACGGCCGAAACCGCCGACGGCGGCGTGCAGACGATCGAACGGCAGAGCGGCCGTTTTCCAGTTCCGTTCGTGCGGGATGAAGCCGGCCAGTACGGCCCCGCCACGCCGGAGCAGGTCGTCGAGACGCTGATCGTGCTCGGTACGTGTCTGGCTGCGCGTTTCCAGCGCGCCGCTCGCGCGGTGTACACGGAGTGGCCGGCGCCGCTGCTGCGCATGCAGGTCGTGCGCGAAGACGGACAATGGAAAATCGCGCAAGTCGCGGCCGCCGCGCCCGATGAGCTGAGCGCGGATGAGCGGGCCAAGCTGATCGCCATCCTGAACGATGATTGCCGTTTCGAGCGCAGGGACCGGCCCCGTGAGACGATTCGCGCCGCGCTGGCAGTTCTGGTCGACCCGGCCAATCCGTTCAGCCCTTCCTCGGCGGAAACCATCGACCGGCTGGAGCGGGTGGCCGCGCGCATGAACGTGCACGTCGCGCGCATCGGCCTGAACGACCTGCGCCGGCTCTCCGAGTACGATGCGCTGTTCGTGCGCGCGCACACGGGCGTGACCCACACTGCATTTCAGTTCGCGCTGCGAGCCGAAGCGCTCGGCATGCCGGTCATCGACACGACCGCCGCCACCATCCGCTGCACGAACAAGGTCTATCTCGAGGAGCTGCTGCGGCGCGCCGGCATACCGACGCCTGAAACCCGCATCATCACGCGCAATGCCGATTGGTCGCAGGTCGCGGAACTCGGAATGCCCTTCGTGCTGAAGCTGCCGGACGGCGATTTTTCCGCTGCCGTGCACAAGATCACGAACGCGCAGGAATTCGAGCAGTACGCTCGCCGGATGTTTCGACGCTCGCCCCTGCTGATCGCACAGGAATGGCTGCCGACCGGGTACGACTGGCGCATCGGCGTGCTCGGCGGCGAGCTGCTGTTCGCCGCCAAATACTACATGGCGCGCGGACACTGGCAGATTCGCAGCGTTGAAATGGGCACCGAGCGCTACGGACGCGTCGAGGCGGTCGCGCGCGCTTCGGCGCCGCGCGCCGTGGTGGCTGTCGCGCTGCGCGCCGCGCAGCTGCTGGGCGATGGGTTCTACGGCGTCGATCTCAAAGTCGGGCCGAACGGGCCGCTCGTGATCGAGGTCAACGACAACCCGAATCTCGACGTCGGCTACGAAGACACTGCCGACGGCGACCTCATCTACGAGGACATCGTGCGTTTTTTCGTGGAACGGGTCGAGACGGCCGGGCTGCCGCAGGCGCCGGCGGCGGAAGCGCAGCTGGAAGAGGTACGCAAGCCGATCGCATTGCCGGGCAAGCCGCGCCGCGAGTACAAGCCTTTCGAGGTTGCCGGGCTGGAGCTCGAATATCCGATCGTCGATCGCGATCTCAACGTGGTTTCGCTGGTCGAGCCGGCGTTCCGCATCCTGGCGGGCCGCGGCACGAGCGATGTCGATCTGGGCGCGATCGGCTTTTCGAACGAATTCGCCGACCACGTCTTCGAGATCAAGACACAGCAGCCGCTGCATTCGATGAACGACATCGAGCAACTGCTGTACGAAGGCGTGCAGCGCTTCTCGGCCGTGCTGCGCGACGAATTCGGCGCGCGCCTCTTTCCGACCGGCATGCACCCCTGGTTCGATCCGGCCGCCGGCAAGCTGTGGACGCACTCGGGAATGCGCGTGTATGCGACGTACGCGCGCCTGTTCGACGTGCGCACGCACGGCTGGATGAACGTGCAGGCTTCGCACGTGAACCTGCCGTTCGGCAACGAGCCGCAGACGATCGCCATGCTGAAGGCGTCCAGTCTGCTGATTCCGTATCTGCCCGCCATCGCGGCCAGCTCACCCATGCACGACGGCCGCCTGCAACCGGCGGTGGACGGGAGAATGGCGCATCTGACGCGCATCCAGGCGCGTATCCCGGAAAGCTGCGGCTCGCTGGTGCCCGAGTACTCCGAAAGCTTTGGCGACTACCGCAGGAACATTCTTCAGAAGATGTACAACGCGCTCGACCGGCTGCCGGATACGCGCGCGATCCGCGATGAATTCTTCAACACGCGCGCGGCCATCCTGCGCTTCTCACGCAGAGCAATGGAAGTGCGGATGCTGGACACCCAGGAATGCGTGAAGATGGACGTCGCGATCGCGACATTCGTGCGCTGGTCGCTCGAGCATCTGACCGAGCTGATTCTGGACGGACGCATCGCACTGCCGGCTCACGAGCTGTTGATCGCGGATCTGCACAGCACGATCGCCGACGGTACGGCCGCGCGCGTGCAGGCGCCCCACGTCGCAATCACGCGCGCGGAGGACGGGCGCGCGCGCGTTCGCGATGTGCTCGCGCTGCTGCTGCAAGGCGCGCGCGCACGCGCGCCGACCGATGAGATGAAATACCTGGATCTGGTCGAGCGCATGATCGACAGCGGATCGCTTGCGGAGCGAATTCGCGCGCAGCTGCTGCCGTATGCACACGCGCCTGCGGAAGAATTCAACGAAGCCGCCCGTCGCCTGTACATCCAGCTGGTTGACAATCTGGAGTCGAACCAGCCATGGGCGGGTCGCTGGAGCGACTGCTTCGCCTAATACAAAATCAGGTCCTGGTTCGAATCCGGGCCGCGCAACTGCGTGCTACTGAGCCATAGGGCTGAAAGCTTCAGCTGGCGGCTTGGTTGTCACCGGGCACGTCCGCGTCATGGCCGTGAGGCGTTCAGCGTGGCGCGCGACCAGCTCGCGGGCGCGCGCGCGCGGCGGGCTGTCGGCCAGGAAGTGCGGCGCGGCCGTGGCGTATTGCTTCAGCAGTCTCTTGCTCACGGCGCACTGGGCACGCGCGTCGAGCTGCGACAGCGCGGGCAGGAGGTACGGAACGGCGTCGGCCGAGAGGTTGCCAAGGTGCGCCGAGTCCAGCTCATTACCCGCCCGCGAGCGCTCCAGGTTGACGCGCGCGATCAGCGCGTCCGGATTGACCGCCGCAAGCGTGAACACCGCAATAATGCCGGCCGTGACCGGGCCCGCGACCAAGCGACGCCGCCGGCCACGCAGTGTGGTAACCGCGTACCAGGCGAAGACTACAGCCAGCCAGACCATGAACGCAGTCGTGTAAACGCGCAGCTCGGTGAGCCCGAAGCGCCCGGTGTAGAGCATCATGCGCTGGAACGCCGATATCATGACCGCGAAGACGAGCAGCACGATCGTGCCGGATGCGACGCGCACGGCCGTGCGCGCGCCCACCGACGCATTACGCGTTACGGCGTCGGCGGCGAGCAGAAGCGGCACCACGAGCGCAGCGGCGACCACGAGCTCGAAGAAGCCGCGGCGCGCATAATCAGCAACCGTGAGCCCCGGGATCGCGCTCAGCGCGGCGGCGCCATTGAAGAGCCAGCGCGCTTGCACACCCACGAACGAGCCGAACAGAAGCGCCAGTGCGCCGAGCGCGATCGTCACCTCGGCCGCCGGCAGGGTCGGCAGTGGCGGCAGTATCTCCGCAGGCGCACGCTGCGGCAGCAGCGAGCGAAGCAGGCCGGCGCTGATCCAGGCGAAGGCCAGCGCAAAGGCCAAATGACGCAGGAGATCTTCGAAGCCGAGCTGCACGAGGTTCTGCGCGTAGCTCTCGAACACCGGGTCCGCAGACATGAACAGCGCGGCAAACACCACGAGCGGCGGTGCGGCGAGCAGCGCCGCGCGCGCCGCGATCAGAGGTACGCGCACGACCCGCGCGGCCACGGCCGCTCGCCCTGCATCGCGCACCACGAGCGGGAACACGCCGCCGAGCGCGTGCGCCGGCACGAGCACGAGGCCGAAAATCTGCGCCGCGACCCGCATCTGCACGAAACGGAAGGAGCGGGCGCGCAGCAGCGGCACCGAAGCAGCCACGACCAGCACGAGCAGCGACAGCAGATGCAGCGCAGGTGCGGCGCGCAACAATGGAATCGCTGCTGCACCTGTAGCTACAGCGACCGCGACCGCGGTTTCGCGCTGCCACTCGAAGCCGGCCTGACGCACGATCACGACGGCGCACGCGCCGAACAGCGCGATCCACAGCAGCCAGCCGAGGCCCAAGGGTCCGTACCAGAGCAGGCGTTCCGCGGCCAGGCCGAGCAGCAGCGCCATGGCCAAGGCGACGCGCGCCGCGGTGCGGCGTGCGAAGGCATCGTCTTTGTCCTGCTGTAGACTTTGCACCATAAAGTGACTCTCCAAAAAATAAATCAGTCGTTGCGAACGGCGCCGATCAGCGCTTCCATGTGGGCGAGGTAAGCCTTCAGTGCGGCCCGGCCCGGCCTGGTGATCGCGTAATCCGTACGCGGCACCCGGTCCTCGAACCGCTTGGTGATCTCGATATAACCGGCGTCCTCGAGCTTGCGCGCGTGTACGCTCAGATTGCCGTCGGAGATCTCGAGAATCGATTTCACTTCGTTGAACGACAACGGCGATGAAACGGCGAGTGCGCCGAGAATGCCGAGGCGAACGCGTTCGTGAATGAGCGGGTCGAACGGCGACGACTGTGCGTCGCCGGTTATGGCGCGCAATGCGCGCTTCACACCGCCACGCATGCCGCTCTCCTGTTTGTCCTTGCGCGCAGACTCAGCCACCGTGCCACCTCGCGATCACGACCCCGCAGATGATGTGAAAGAGGCCGAACCCCAGCGCGAGCACGAGGTCGCCCGGCATGGGTGGATAGAACAGCGTCGCAATCCCGAGCAGCAGCAGCGCGCCGCCCAGCACGAGCACCGGCCGGATCGAGTAGACGCCGCCGGCAATGACCGCGGCGCCGTAGACCGCCAGCCACATACCCGGCAGCAACGCGCCGGCATCGGCGCGCAGCAGCGCAAACGTGAGCACGCCGCCTGCAAGCATCACGGGCGTGAAGCCGAGCAGCAGCTTGCGGGCGGCGCCGCGCGCGAGCGGCAGACTGCTGCGCCGTGCTTTCTGCGACGTCATCAATATCGCGATCGCAGCACCGACCACCAGCTCGACCAGCCAGACCGTAAGCCAGCCGCCGAGCGTCGCGGCGCGCGAGGCGATGAAGGCAGCGATGAGTGCGCTGGTGCCGAGCACGATGTAACCCATGCCGGAGACCGCGGTGAACGAGTCGGCGCGCTCCATGGTGGAGCGGATAAAGGCCAGGTCGTCCGCGGCGCGGTCGTGCAGTGCATGGGGTTCGGCTGGGCGTCTGAGTGCGCTCATGGTGGCAATCTCGGGCCTTTCGGGTTCGGCGTCAAGTACTTTGTAATACAAAGTTCAGACGAACAGGAAAGTCCGTTCGCAGAGAAGGGTTCTCATGTATTCGCAGGTTAAGAAACGGGAACTGCTCGTGTTGCAACGCGCGGCCATCGATCGCCGGCCTTCCTGACATAACTTGCCCAGACGTATGCCCGCGGAATGATCAGCGGACACCAGCTGGCCGGTTCTCCAGAGCGGCAACGCGATGAAAAGGATGAAGATCGTTTTCCAGGCAAACTCGAACAGCAGCACGGGCAGCATTTGCAGCGGGTATCGGCCGGATTTTCGGATCGGCAGTGACAGAACGATGCGGCCTGCCGGGTCCATATATGGGACGATCGCCTTCGCGCGGCTTGTCCAGCACAGGTGTCTTTCGTAATGTGAGCGATCATGAAAGCCGCCGACCGGGCTGTGCTCGAGTCCTTTGCTGCGGCGGTGCGGCAACGGGTGCCGGACGCGCGAGTCTGGGCTTTCGGTTCGCGCGCACGCGGGACGGCAGCGCCGGATTCGGATCTCGACTTGCTCGTTGTCATACCGGACGCGACGCCGGAAATCCGCCGTGCAATTCGGGATATTGCCTGGGAAACAGGGTTCGCGCGCGGACTCGTACTGCCGACCATTATTCTTTCGGCATACGAATTCGAGTCCGGACCCATGTCCGCCAGCAGCCTGGTGGCGAACGTCCGCCGGGAAGGTGTGGCCGCTTGAAGGAAGGCGAGAAGATTCGCGCACTGGTTGCATATCGTCTCGAGCAAGCGGACGAAGCTCTCGAGGCTGCCGGCGTGAGCGCGAACCAGGGCTTGCCGCGTTCAGCCGTCAACCGCGCCTATTACGCAATGTTCTACGCGGTGCTGGCTCTGCTCGCCACGCGCCAGCAGGAAACCACGCGACACAGTGCGGCCATCGCCCTGTTCGACCTGAATTACGTCAAAACCGGTCTGCTGCCACGCGAATTCTCGCGCTGGCTGCACGATGCCTTTACCTTACGACAAGACGCTGATTACGCAACAGAGTCTGGGCTCGACAGCCACGCTGCAGCGGAGCTGATCAGCCACGCCCGCAGTTTTGTTGGCGGCGTGCGCAAGCATCTGCAGTCAGACGCAGCGGAATAAACTGGTATCAGAAGAAGGTGCGACTGCCCAGCACACGGATCCGTGGCCCGGCAGAGTGCTACGGGCCGTTTGAAGCCCTGAAACACCAACCCGCACAACGCGTGACGGTCAACTCACGGCGGTGAAACGCCCACGGGTTAACATGGCGCCGCAACTCTTCCGAGGAGCGGTCCGTGTTTGCTTGTGCACGTCCAAAACTTTCCCGAAAAATCGTTCCGGTCGCGCTCGCACTGCTCAGCGTGTCTGCGTCGCGCGCGCACGCGCAGGCGGGTGATTCGAGCATCGTGGTGGCGGCGGGCTTCACGGCCGACGCGTACGTGGAGACGCGCGCGCCCGTCACGCTCACGTTGAGCCGCATGCCGGCCGCAGCGGAAGGGCGGCTCGCGGTGGTGATCGGCAACAGCGACATGAGCGCGCTGTTCGAGCGGGTGGGCAACACGCTGCGCTTTCGCGCCGGCGCTTTCCGGCTGCCGAGCGGCGAGCAGGAGGTCGCGGTCTTCCTGGTTTCGACGAACGGCTGGCAGGAGCTGGCGCGCCTGCCGATCCGGGTGCTGACACCGGCGGGCTTCCGGCAGGCGACGCTGTCTCCCGCCATGACCTTCAACAACAAGGGGCAGCTGGCGGAAGACCACTCGGGCACGGCGCCGGCGCCCGAGCGCGCGACGTTCCAGGACTTCGGTGCGACTGGCGGCTTTCAGACGACGCACGCGCGCGGCGATTTCATCGTGCAGACGCAGGTGAACATCGTCGGCGTGAGCAACCGCCGCGAAGCGCT
Organism: Gemmatimonadota bacterium; assembly: GCA_052387015.1. Lineage (GTDB taxonomy): Bacteria > Gemmatimonadota > Gemmatimonadetes > Longimicrobiales > RSA9 > CBJLQC01. The sequence goes on along the minus strand of JBQTJO010000115.1, from coordinate 7,747 downwards.
GCGCTTCTCGGAGCAGGCCGGGCGCGCGAGCAAGGTCGATCTCGGCGACTACCGCGTACGTGTCGAAGGCAGGGGCGCGACTTTCACGGTCGGCCAGGCATCGTTCGGCTCGAGCCGCCACCTCATCAACGGCTTCGGCAGCCGCGGCCTCACGCTCTCGCTGCGGCGCGGCATCGCCTCACTCAGCATGGCAGCGCTGAACGGCAGCAGCATCGTCGGCTGGGACAACATCGCCGGACTCAACCACAGCGATCATCGGCTGAGCGCCGCCCAGCTGGGCGTGGAATTCATGCCGCAGCGTCCGGGCGGTCTGCGCATGGACGTTTCACTGCTGGACGGCTCGGTCCGGCCCTCCACCGGCTACTCGACCGGCGGCGTCGCCAGCGCGGAGAGGAGCGAGGGCGCGAGCGTGCAGCTGTCGGGATCCGCGCTCGCGGACCGGATCCGCTTCAGCGGCGGCTACGCCAGCAGCCGCTACCGCGACGGTGTGGATCCGCAATTGGATGCCGGCGAGAACGTCGTCGGCACGGCGCGGCGCAAAGGCGCTCGCTTCGGCGAGCTGAGCCTGGGACTGCTGCAGGGCACGCGCGTGCTGGGCATCACGACATCTCTGACCGCAAACGTGCGGCACGAGCGCGTGGATCCGCTCTACCGCAGCCTGGGCGCGTACGCGCAGGCGGACGTGGACCAGCGCGCGATCGACATCAACGGCAGCATCGATGCGCTGAACCTGCAGGTCTCGGGCACGCGCATGCGCGACAACCTGGACGACATTGCGTCCATCCTGACCACGAAGACGCACGGCCGCGCCGCGCAGCTGAACACCTCCCTGGCGCAGCTGCTGCGCATCGAAACCGCGGCGCAGTTTTGGCCGACCATCGCGATCGCGTGGAACCGCACCAGGCAGTTCGGCGCGGGCATTCCGTCCAACTCCGGCTTCCAGGCCACGCACGTACCCGACCAGGTCAGCACTGTGCGCGACTACGGCGCGCAATGGAATGCGAGCCGCTGGCGAGTCGGCTTCCGGCACAGCCGCAGCTTCCAGGACAACCGGCAGGAGGGGCGCACGGCGGCGGACCTGAGCGCACGAGCGAACGCGCTGTCGCTCGGCGTCACCGCGCACAGCGCACTGGACGTCGGCATCGAGACCGCATTCGAGCGGCAGCAGAACCACGAGCTGAAGCAGCTGTCGCGGGTGCGCCGCTACTCGCTCACGGGGGACTGGCGCGTGTTCGCCAGCACCGCCGTGTCCGGCTCGATCAGCCTGTCACGGTCGTACGACGAGCCGATGACGAGCGATACCCGCAACGTCGAAGGCCGTCTCGAGCTCCAGCACCAATTCGATCTGCTCGGCAGCCAGCAGTCCGGCAAGCGCGGGCAGCTCTTCCTGCGCTTCGCGCGGCAGTCAGCGCACCTGCGCTCCTTCGGCGACCCCGCGTTCGTCGCGCCGCCGCAGGAGAGCGCGGCGTGGACGATGTCGTCGGGCTTCAACTTCCGCGTGTTCTAAGGAGCCATCATCATGCGCAACGTGGTTCACGCAGCATTGCTTCTGGTTTTGCTGCCGCTCGCAGCGGACGCGCAGGTTCGGGTCAATCCCACGGGCGTCAATGTCAACTCGCAGGGCGCGAGCACGGTGTTCCTGACCTTCGGCGGAGTGGTGAATCTCGAGCCGGTAGAAGCGGTGTGGTGTGGCCGGCTGGTGCCCGCCGCTCCCGATCGCGGCAACAAGTGCGATGCCGCGACCATCTTCGGCCGGCTGCCCGCGCGCTACAACCTGTCGCGCAGCAACGGCGCCGTGTTCACGGACATCATGTCGATTCCCGCGACCGTGACGCGGCGCGCGTACGAAGCCGCGCTGCAGGGCGAGAACTCCAGCTTCTTCTACGTGCGGCGCTTTCGGAACACCGCGGGCGGGCCGGACGAGTACGTCGCTGTGACGTGCCGCATGGCGGGCGGCGGCGCGCGCGTGCCCTTCGCGCTCACGTACGTCGATGTGCGTTTCGATGCGGAGGCGCCGCTGCTGTTCCTCACCGCGGGCACGACACCGCCACCGCTGCGCGCGGAAATCCAGTACAACGGCACGGGCACGCTGCGCGGCCGCTGGGAGATCGTGCTGCCCGGCGAGCAGCTGCCGGCCGAAAGCGACCTGCTGACGGAAGCGACGCTGCCGCCGAACGAGCGCGGGCTTCAGAAGCGCTACACGCAGCTGGAGCGCTTCAACGTCTTCCTGCCGCCGACCGGCCGCGTCACGCTGCCGGGGCCCGATCCCGCGCGCCTGCCGGTCGCCATCGACGGTCAGTACATGGTGCTGCTGCGCATCGAAGCGAGTGACGACAAGGAAGGCGATTCCAGCCTCGCCGGTGCCGGTGCCGGCCAAGGCATCGTGCACACCGGCGCGGTGGCCGGTTTCCCGATGCCGATGCTGCGCTACGTGATCGGCAGCGCGGCGAGCGCGGAGGTCGAGCGGCCGACGCGTCTGCAACTCGGGCTCGTAGCACCCGCGGCGGAAGCGAGCGCGCGCGCCGACTCCGCGCTGGCGATGCGCTGGCAGGCGGTGCAGGGTGCCGGCTTCTACCGTCTCGAGCTGGAGAAGATCGCGGGCACGACGCCGCTCTTCGCGGCCGTGATCGATCCCGGTCACACGACGTACGAAGTACCGCCGTTCGCGATCGCGAACGTACAGGAGCCGCTGCGCTGGCGCGTGCTCGCGCTGGACGCACAGGGACGCGAGCTGCGGCGCAGTGAGTGGCGCACGCTGCAGATCCGATAACGAGGAGGAGCTTCAATGAAACGTGCAAGTGGCTGGTTGCTGGTGATCGTGGGCTTGATGACGCACGAGCTCACCGCGCAGGTGCGGGCGACGAAGGGCGGGTTCACGACGGCGACATCGACAGCCGGCACCTGCAGCGGCGACAAGGTGCAGCTGACGAGCTTCACGGTGGCGCCGTCGAATCCGGCGCCGGGGCAGAGTGTGACCGTGAAGATCGACATGGAAAATCTGTGCGGCGCCTCGTTGAACGTGCCCTACACGATCGCGAACGGACAGACTGTCGTGAGCTCCGGGACGAAAACCCTGGGCGGCGGCGCTGCCGCATCGGTGCAATACAGCTGGACGGCGACGGAAGGAAACCACTGGTTCGACGCATATCTCGACGGCAACAACGCGTTGAACGAATCCTCGTCGGCGCGGGCAAACAACTACGCCGCGAATGAGATCGCGCTGAAGATCGAAGGCTGGAATTCGTGGGTCGAGAAGGCGAAGCCGGCGACGCGCGACGCCATACGCAGCTGGTTCCAGCAGGCCGCGATAACGGGCGTGCAGACCGCACTCACTAACGCGAGCGGCGGTGTGCTGGCCGGCCCGCCCATGGAACTGGTGCTGAAGCCCGCGATGGTGGCGAAGGGCGTGCCCGACGCCGCAGCCAACGCCCTGGCCGGCGGTTTCGCGCAGGGCTGGCACCGCTGGGCCGCGTCGCTGCACGTGAACGGCCCGAACTGGTACCCCCAGTTTACTTCCGCGCCCGGTCCAGTCGCGCCGCCCACGCCCAATCAGCCATCCAAGCTCGGGCAGATGGTGCAGGTGAAGTCGTCCATGTCTTCGAGCGCACTTGCGCAGGCGGTGAAGGCGCGCTTGCCCGCCGGCGCGTCCGCGGAGGGCGCGACCGTGGCCGTGGACAACTTCGCGAGCTGGGCCGCGGCCTGCTTCAACGCGCTCGATCAAACGGAAGTGAAGAACGTGATGGCCAGCGGCCCGGTGCCCGGGTTTTCTCTTGTCACCCCGAGCGGTCCCGTGTGGGTCGGCATAGGCAGCGGCGCGCCTGGACACATGAGTCCTACAGTCTGCCAATAGGAGAAAATATGCTGAAACGATTCTGTTGTGCGCTTTGCGCAGGGTTGCTGATTCAAGCGAGCGCGCAGGCGCAGGTCGTGCGCAGCGGCACGACCTTGCAGTCCGGCACGAACCACACCGCGTGCACGGGTGACAAGATCCAGTTCACCGACTTCGCCGTGACGCCGACCAATCCGGCGGCAGATCAGAATGTGACGGTGCAGTTCAAGATTCGGAACCTGTGCAGCACGGCGCTCGACGTGCCGTACAGGATCTATGATGGCAGCACGATGAAGAGCTCGGGCACGAAGAGTGTGTCGGGCAAGCAGGTCGCAGCCGTGCAGTACACGATGGCCGCGGCCCCTGGTACACACGCCATCGATGCATACCTGGATCATGGCAACACGCTGAAGGAGCCGTCCGCGCATCTCGCCAACAACGGCGCACTGGACGCGATTTCCTTTACGGTCGCACCGCCACCCATGGAGACCCGGTTGCTCATTGGCGAAGAAGCGCAGCAGGCGGGCGCGCAATTCCTGACGGCCGAAGCTGTGCCGCCGTGCTTTTTCCGTTCTGTCGGTGCGAGCTCGAGCAGTTCCAAATCGAGCGCATACGCGACTCTGGAGGGGCCGCCCGGCTGTTCCGCCGGTACCTACGAAATGTTCAAGAATTTCACGCTGAAGAACGGCTGGAAAATCAAGTCGATATATTTTGACACGGGTACCCGCAGAAGCTTTGTCAATGCCGACTGGGAGTGGCTGACGCGCCCGAGCGAGGGCTCAACGAGCGCCTATGGACGCTTTCGACTGCGCGCAAAAAACACGGCATTGCCTACGCACGCCCCGGCGAGCGTCATCATCCATATCGAAGGCCCGAAGGGCACCAACCCGTATTTCTGAGACAGGAGATGCCAATGAACAGGCTGTTTTCGAGGTACTTGGTTACGGCAGTGCTGCTGCTGCCAGGCATCCTGCACGGCCAGGTCGTGCGCAGCGGCACGACACTCAACACGAGCACGAATTACAGCACTTGCACGGGTGACAAGATCCAGTTCACCGACTTCACCGTGACGACGGCGGCAAATCAGAATGTGACGGTTCAGTTCAAGATCCGGAACCTGTGCAGCACGACGCTCAACGTGCCGTACAAAATCGCCGATGGCAGCACGATAAAGAGCTCGGGCACGAAGAGCGTCTCGGGGAAGCAGGTCGCATCCGTGCAGTACACGATGCCCGTGGCCCCCGGCGCACACGCCATCGATGCATACCTGGATGACGGCAACTCGTTGAAGGAGCCGTCGGCGTATCTCGCCAACAACGGCGCACTGAACGCGATTTCGTTTATCATGGCGGCCCCGCCCATGGAAATACAGATCCTCGACGCTATCAAGGCCAAGCAATACGGCGCCGCATTCAGCGCGCAGCTCGAGTCGCCGGCGCCATGCGTCAACGTGAAGGCCGAGGAATGGAGCGGCACTTCAACAGTTTCGCTTCAACTGGTAGGGCCGGCACCATGCGGCACCGCCGTCTACGAGATGTTCAGGAGCTTCTCGCTCAAGAACGGCTGGCGAATTAAGGCGCTCGAAGTCAAGCGCGCTACGGACAACCTGAATGATGATTGGGAGTGGGTCACGCGTCCGGCGGAGGGCTCCTCCAATGTATACGGCAGGATTCGCCTCAAGCCAGACAACGTCGGACCGGGAATTCGCGCATTCCATTCCGTGAAGTACGTGATTGAAGGCCCCAAGGGCACCAACCCTTACCACTGACCGACGACCATGCCTGTTCCCTTCCGGTCCGGCATGCTGGCCACGCTGTGCATCGCGTGGCTCGCGACACCGGGCTCGCCGGAGTCGCCGAACACGGTCGTCACGGTGCGGGTGCTGGTGAAATCCGCCACGAAGGCGAGCGGCGTCGCCAAAACCGAATGGCTGCCGGGCAGCGGCTATTTCGTGAAAGTCGGCGACGCCCGTAACCCGGCGCGCTTCTGCAATTCGCTGCACCTCGACCCGCCGGCCCGCGTGGAATGCGCGGTGCCGAGCGGGCCGCCGGTCACCATCCGCATCGAGCGCGCAGATTTCAGCGGACGGTGTCCGGAACCCTTCGCCACGACCAGAAGCGTGCCCCTTTCGGTGACAGTGCGTGTCGATTCGGATCGGCGCACCCTCGCCTGCAAGGCCGCGCCCTGAGGTAACTCTTGTTATTACGGGGCGCGCGGGACTAGCTTCGGGCCACTCCGATGCTGCAGCTGCAGACCCTCGGCGCCACGGATTTGCGACGGGACGGCGGCGCGTCCCTGCAAACCGTACTCGCCGGACCGAAGCGCCTCGCGCTCCTGACCTATCTCACACTGGCCCGCCCGCGCGGCTACCACCGGCGCGACGTGCTGCTGGCATTGCTGTGGCCGGACCTCGACCAGGAGCGCGGCCGCGCCGCATTGCGCACCACGCTCTACCATCTCCGCCAGACCATCGGGCCAGAAGCGCTGCTGACGCGCGGCGACGATGAGCTCGCCGTCGATCGCGCACAATTGAACTGCGATGCGGTCGAGTTCGAGCGTCTGCTCGATGAGGGACGGACGGCCGCCGCGCTCGAGCTGTACCAGGGTCCCCTGCTGTCGGGGTTCTACGTGAGCGGCGTGCCCGAATGGGAGCAGTGGCTCGAGAACGAGCGTGCGCGTCTAGCCACGCGCGCCGGCACGGCGGCGTGGGGCCTCGCCGAAGACGCGGCGGCGAACGGCCGAGCTGAAGAAGCCAACCGCTGGGCGCAGCGCGCCTTCGAGATGCAGCGCGACGACGAAGGCGCACTGCGGCGTTTGATGGCGATCCTCGACCGCATCGGGGATCGCGCGGGCGCAGCCGCGGCGTTCGACGCATTCGCCCGCATGCTGCGCGCGGAGTACGACTCGGAGCCCGCGCCGGAAACGCAACAGCTGCTGGCGACCATTCGCCGCCGCACCGTCGAGGCGCCCGTGCTGCCACCGATTTCGGTGCGTCCAATGGTCGACGGCTCTGCGCCGGCGCCCGATGGACCGCGAGCCCTGCCGCGTCGGCGACGCGCGTTCGGAACGGCGCTCGTGCTGCTCGCGCTCGGGTTGGGCGGCTACGCCGCAACGCGCGCACGCGCGCCGCGGCTGCCCGTACTCGCGGTCGGCCGCATCGAGCTGGTCGGCGTCTCGGATTCGCTCTCCGGTTTGCCGACGCTGCTGGGCACCAACTTCGCGCGCGTGCCCGGCATCAGGGTGGTGAGTGAAGCGCGGCTCGCCGAGGTGCGCGCCGGTCTCGACGATGGCGGCAGCGCGAACTTCGCCGGTGCCGCGACAGCCGCCGGCGCCACGGAAATCATTGAAGGCTCGCTGGCGCGACGGAGCCAGGGCGGATACCGCCTCGACCTGCGGCGCATCGATCTGCGCACCGGCGCGACGCGCGGCGCGTTCAGCATCGAGAGCACGGAAATCTTCGACCTGGTCGATCTCGCCACCGAGTGGGCAGCCGGCGAGTACGGCTCGCAGGTGCCGGTCACGCGCTATGCGGCGACCCTGTCGTCGGTCATGGCGTACCGCCTGTACGAACAGGGGCTGACCGCATACTACCGCAACGACGTTCCCACAGCATCGCGCCTCTTCCGAACGGCATTGGAAGAGGACAGCACGTTCGCGATGGCCGCATTCTACCTGTCGAAGACAGTGGACGAGCGCGAGAGGTGGGCGTTGCTCGAGCGCGCGGAGCGCCTCTCGCGCAGCTCCTTCGACCGCGAACGTCTGATCATTCGCGCCGAATGGCTCTTTCACATGCAGGATCCCGCCCGCCTTGCCGTCGCCGAGACGCTGCTGGTCCGCTACCCCACCGAGCCGCAAAGCCGGCTGCATTATGCCAACGCGCTGGTCGGCGCCGGCGCTTTCCGCGAGGCGATCCCGCAC
>JBQTJO010000114.1:0-7872 GCA_052387015.1 Gemmatimonadota bacterium | reverse complement strand
GCGGGCCACTATGGGGATTCTGCTGCACCCGCGTCACTTCAAGCGCTATGGTGCGTTCGCGAAGTTGCTCGTCAAGTACGGCCGCTCGGACATCGTGAAGCAGGCCGGGCTGGACAAGGCGCTGATCGAGGATGAGCTGGACGGCGCTGGCGCCAGGGCCGGCGCGCCCGCGGCGGCCGAGCTGGCCGACGATCTCGAGCAGCTCGGGCCGACCTTCATCAAGCTGGGGCAGGTCCTGTCCACGCGGGCGGATCTGCTGCCGCCCGCGTACGTCGAATCGCTCAGCCGTCTGCAGGACAAGATTCAGCCTTTCCCGTTCGCCGCCGTCGAGGAGATCATCCAGGCCGAGCTCGGCGTGCGTCTCTCGAAGGCCTTTCTCGAGTTCGATCCGGAGCCGCTGGCGGCCGCCTCACTCGGCCAGGTGCACCGGGCCGTGCTGCGCACCGGCCGCTGTGTCGCGGTCAAGGTGCAGCGTCCGCACATTCGCGAGCAGATCGCGGACGACCTGGATGCGCTGGAGGAGCTCGCCGGGTTCATCGACAAGCACACCGATCTCGGTCAGCGCGCCGACTTCGCGGCGACCGTGGATGAGTTCCGCCGCTCGCTCGCGCGCGAGCTCGACTATCTGCAGGAAGCACACAACCTCACGCTGCTGCGCGCCAACCTCGCCGAATTCGACCTGATCGTCGTGCCCGAGCCGGTGCTGGACTACACGACGTCGCGCGTGCTCACGATGGACTACATCAGCGGGCGCAAGATCACGGACCTGAGCCCGCTCGCGCGGCTGGAGATGTGCGGCGACGAGCTGGGCGAGCAGCTGTTCCGCGCATACCTGAAACAGATTCTGGTCGACGGTGTGTTCCACGCTGATCCGCACCCCGGCAACGTGTTCCTGACCAGTAGTCAGAAGCTCGCGTTGCTGGACGTCGGCATGATCGGCCGCGTCGCGCCCGCTACGCAGGAGAGTCTGCTGAAGCTGCTGCTGGCGGTCAGTGAAGGCAAAGGTGAGCAAGCTGCGGAGATCGCCGAAGAAATCGGCCAGAGGATGAACGGCTTCGACAAGCAGGCCTACACGCGCGAGGTGAGCCAATTGATCGCGCAACATCAGACTTCCACGATACAGCAGATCGATACCGGACGCGTCGTGCTCGAGATCAGCCGCATGGGCGCCGAGAACGGGATTCGGCCGCCGCCCGAACTGGCGATGCTCGGCAAGACGCTGCTGAATCTGGACATGGTGTCCCGCATTCTGTCGCCGGAGTTCAACCCGAGTGATGCCGTGCGCCGCAACGCATCGGAGCTGCTGCGGCGGCGGCTGACCAAGCTGGCCTCACCGGGAAGTCTGATCGCGACGGCCCTGGACATGAACGAGCTCGTGCAGCACCTGCCGAGTCGGTTGAACAAGGTGCTCGAGCGGGTCGCGGAGAATCAGCTGACCATCAAAGTGGACGCGATCGATGATGTCCGGGTCATGGAAGGCATGCAGAAGATCGCGAACCGTATCACGCTCGGACTGGTTCTGGCAGCGCTGATCATTGGCGCGGCGATGCTGATGCGGGTGGATACGGCGTGGCGGATCCTGGGGTATCCGGCGCTTGCGATGCTGTTCTTTCTGGCGGCTGCGGCGGGCGGGCTCGTGCTCGTCTTCCATATTCTCTTCCGGGACGAGCACAAAAATCCTAATCACCGCAGAGAACGCTGAGCGCGCGGATTCAGCCTACTTTGAGAAGCTCCCTCAACTGCTCCGGCGTCAGCTCCTCCGCCCGCCGCGAGCCCATTCTCGAACCCGTGCGGTTGGTCTTGCCGGTAGCGGCCCGCTGCGCGGCCGGATCCGGCACGCTGCCCTCGTAATCGAACCCGGGCATTGACACGCGCGGCAGCTTCGACGCGATCGCCCGCTCGATATCCGCTACCGCCGCCAGCTCTCCACCCGACATGAACGTGACCGCGGTGCCTTCCGCACCCGCCCGTCCGGTCCGGCCGATCCGATGAACGTAGTCCTCCGGATTGCGTGGCACATCGTAATTCACGACATGGCTGATGCCTTCGATATCGAGACCGCGCTGCGCCACATCGGTCGCGACCAGGACCTGTACCTTGCCGGCCGCGAATTCGGCCAGCGCGCGGCCGCGCTGCTTCATGTCCTTGTCACCGTGCAGGACTTCCGCGGAAATGCCTGCCGCGCGCAGCCGCTCGAGCAGCGCATCAGCGCCCGTCTTGCGGGCCGTGAAGACCAGCACCTGCTCCCAATGCGTCTGCTGCAGCAGCTCGATCAGCAGCGCAGGCTTGCGATCCGCGCGCACCGAGTAGATCGACTGCTCGACGGTCGTGGCGACGGTCGAAGGCGGCGTTGCCTCGACCCAGACCGCTTCGTTCGTGATGCGCAATGCCAGGGCATGCACGCCGTTCGGCATGGTCGCCGAGAACAATAGCGTCTGGCGCTGCTTCGGCAGTCGCTCCAGAATCGCCTCGATCTGCGGCCGGAATCCCATGTCCAGCATGCGATCCGCTTCATCCAGCACCAGCACCTCGATCCCGGAGAGATCGACTGTGCCGCGCTCGAGATGGTCGTACAGACGCCCCGGCGTCGCGACCAGCACATCGAAGCCGGCTGCCAGATCGCGGATCTGCGGGCGCATCGGCATGCCGCCGACCACCTCGCCGACCCACAGCTCGGTGTGCTTCGTCAGCAGACGCGCGTCCGCCGCCACCTGCTGCGCCAGCTCGCGGGTGGGACACAGCACGAGTGTGTGCAGCCCCTCCTTCTCGATCTGTCGCTCGAGCGAAGGCAGCAGGAATGCCGCTGTCTTGCCGGTGCCGGTCTGGGCGATGCCTACCACATCGAGCCCTTCGCGGGCCGGTGGTATCGCTTTGGTCTGAATGGGGGTCGGCTGGGTCCAGCCATTCTCTTCAATGGCGCGGCGCAGGGCGGGCGTTACCGTTAGATCTGTGAACTTCATCAATTGCTGTACATCCTGACTAAAAAAGTAGCCGGCTCGCCGAACAGAGGCGGCCGGCTGTCCAAACACAGATTGAAACTAACGCTTTGGGGCCTCGAATTCAAGGCGCGACGTCCCGGCCGCCGGTCCATGACTGGTAATGCGTCCGAAGCGCCCGTTCCAGCCCGTCCACGTTCCGGCCGTCGCGATCGAGCCACTCCTTGACCACGGTCCCGAACAGCCGCCCCACGACCAGCGCCCGCTCGGCATCCCAGCCCGCCGCGGTCAGCCGGTCGGTCGTGCTCTGATACGTGTCGTGCGCGGCCTCGTAGAGCAAGGCGCCGCGGTCGAAGGCATCCGGCGGTATGCGCTCGGACCGGCTGCGGAAATCGTCGAAGTACTGCTTCCAGGGCTCTATTTCCATGACCCGCCATCGAGCAGGAATTGGACCGCCCGGAACTCCGGGCAGCGCACCCCCGGTACATCATGCGTGCAGTCACCGTTCCGGAGGCAAGAATGAAACGTGTTGCTGGTTTGATCGCGCTGGCCGCCCTGGGCGGCTGTGACCTCGACCTGTCCGGTCTGACGTGCTCGGAGCCGCGCAACTTTTCGGACGAGATCAGCGCATCGGCGCTGAACGCGCTGCTGGTCGATGCGCAGGAAGGACACGTGCGCATCGAAGGGCGCAGCGGCATCAACGAGGTGCGGGTGCATGGCACTGCCTGCTCGCGTGCCGAGCGCACGACCGACCAGATCGATTTTCAGCTCTACCGCTCGGGCGGCGAGGCGCGCGTCATCACGGATGTGCCGGGCTACGACGACGCGGAGCTGGATCTGGTGATCGAGGTGCCGAGCGACTTCGATGTGAACGTCTACGACGGCAGCGGAGACATCGATATCGAAGACGTCTACTCGGTCTGGGTCAATGACGGCGCCGGCCACATCGACGTGTTCCGGGTCGAGACCGATGTCATCGTGGATGAGGATGGGTCGGGCAACATCGATGTCGACGATGTGGGTGGCGACTTTTTCGTGCGCTACGACGGCAGCGGCAGCATCAATTACCGCAACGTGCGCGGGCGTGTTCAGCTGCCGTGATGGCCGTTTTCGACTTCGCGCATCATGCGCGTGACCAGGTCGACCATCTCGGGATCGAAATCGAAGCCCGAGCGCTGCTGCAGGAATGAGAACACGATGTCGGCCGGCCAGGCATTGCGGAACGGACGCGGACTGCGCAGGGCATGATACGAGTCGCACACCGCGATCAGGCGCGCGACGCGATGGCTGGTGCGTGGATAGATGAGAGTCGGATAGCCGCTGCCCTCGGGTTTGACGTGGTGCTCGTAGGCGACCACCGCGGCCAGCTCCAATGACGCGTCGGACTCCACGATGATGGTGGCGCCTTCCAGCGGGTGCCGCGTCACGATGGCACGCTCGGCATCCGCCAGCTGCTCGGCCTTGGCCAGCAGCTCGATCGGCACGCGCACCATGCCGATGTCGTGCAGCAGGCCGGCAATGCCGATCGCGCGTACCGCGCGCTCCTCGAGCTTCAGCTGCTCCGCCGCGCCCATCGCCATCAGGGCGACGTTGATGCCGTGCACGGCGTTGTACTCGGTCATGTCGCGCAACGGCAGCTGCGGCACGCTGACTTTGCCATCGAGCCGCATCGACACGTAGAGCGAGTGCGCGACGGCCTCCGCTTCGGTCACCGGCAGCGGGTGCCCGGCCCTGACCCGCTCGAACGCCCAGAACACCGCTGCCACCTCCTCGCGCAGGCGCGGATCGAACCCGGCGGTCTCCAGCGGCCGATCGCTCGCGCGGGGCTCAATCATCGTCCACGTCCTTCTCGTCGAGCGCCGGTGGCGCACCCGCCGCAGCGGCCCTGGCGATCTCCGGGTCCTTGGATTCGCGCGCCAGCGCGATCAGCGGCGCGGCGCGGCGCTCGTTGGGCCACGCGCGCGCGAGCCCGGCCAGCGCGATCAGCATCTCCGAGGACTTGGGCGCCAGCTTCGGCTTGCCGAGCAGGGTGGTGCCGCCCATCGCGAAGCGCAGCAGCGCCTCCAGCGCGAGCATCGAATTCGAGCGCGCGAGCAGATTGAGCGCGGCCGCGCGGAATTCCGGCGGGAACGCGGGGTCGACGACGCGCCGCGCCAGAATCGGCACTACGCTCTCCGGCATGCTGGCGCGCGCGGCCCTCAGGCCGAACTTGAGCATGCCGACATCGGTGTCGCGCAGCGCGGCGGCAAGCGCGCGGTCGCGCTCGGCCGGATCGTTGAACTGCAGCTGCGTCGCTTCGCGCCGCACGCGCGCGTCCGCGTGTGCCGTGTACTTCTCGAGTGCGACGCCGCTCAGCGAGCACTTCGCTTCGCGCAGCACCGTCAGCATGTTGCGCTGCACGTACCAGCGGTCATCCGAGTTCAGGCGTGTGATGACCAGCGGGCCCACGTTCGGCCCGAGCGCGCCCAGGCGATCGAGCAGCCCGCGCCGTATCGTGCGACTCTTTGCTTCCGCGAGCGCGTCGAGCAGCGCGGCCGCCGCTCCTTCGCCCATGTGGCTCAGCAGCGTGTCGACCGCCTCGAAGTCGACCGGGTCCTCGTGCAGCAGCGTCGTGAGACGGACCGGATTCGCAAACTGCTGCGCGATGGTGCTGGCGGCGCGGCTGCTGGCGGGCGCGCGCTTCAGCATGTCGAGAATGCGGCGCACACCGTCCTGTGTCTCGGAAACGGCCGCCACCGCACCCCAGACGAGGCTGCCGGTCGCGCCCGTCTCGAAGGCGAGCGAGAGTACGCGCTCCGGCTCGGGCGTCACGCTGCCGGCTTGCAGCAGGGGCTCGGCCGCCTGCGGGTCGCCGAATAGCGCATCGAAACCCGTCGAAACGCTGTCCACGGAATGGGCCGACCACGCGTCCAGCATGTTCCTGAAGAGGTCGCGATACGAGTGGTCCGCGAGCACGCGAATGGTGCCCGGCAGCTCGTTCGCTTCGCGGCACAGCTTGTCGAGCAGCGCCGCCAGAACCGGCGAGAGTGGCCGCTCGTACGCATGCGCGGCCGCCTTGCACACGACGAGCAGGGCGTCGGGCGAAACCACATCGCTCAGATTGCCGAGCACGCGCTTGCGTTGCGTGATGTTGGTTTCGGCTTTAATCGCTTCGGCCAGCAGCTCGGGACGGAGTTGCGGCAGCAGCTCGGAAAGCCGGCCACCGGTCGCGCCCGCGTCGGGACCCTTGGCGACCGCCGCCAGGTCGGCGATGCGGCGGAACAGGTCGGCCGGCGCGAAGCTCGGGTTCGCGCGCATCGACAGTCCGAAGGAGTTATCGAGCTCGAAGTCCATCAAGAAGCCTTCAGCGGCAGCGGAAATCTCCGGGAAGCGTCTAAAATAGGGACAGCGGCCGGTTCGGGCCAGAAAAGCAGGAATCGGGTTGAGCCGGGCGGCTTTCTTCCGCATCGTTCAGCAGACAGGAGATAACGATGCGTACCGACTACCAGATCGTCGAAGCGGCGATTGCCTATATCGAGGCCCATGCTTCCGAGCAACCCGAGCTCGCCGCGGTTGCCCGCCACGTTCACCTGAGCGAGTCGCACCTGCAGCGGCTGTTCCGCCGTTGGGCGGGCATCAGCCCGAAGCGCTTTCTGCAATTCCTGACCGCGGAACACGCGCGCCGTCTGCTGGGCGAATCCGCGAGTGTGCTGGAAGCCAGCTACGCGGTCGGCCTGTCGGGCGGCAGCCGCCTGCACGATCTCATGATCAACGTGCACGCGGCGACGCCCGGCGAGATCAAGAGCGGCGGAGCGAGCGTCCTGATCGAGTACGGCGTGCACGAGAGCCCGTTCGGTGATGCGCTGGTTGCGACGACGTCGCGCGGCCTGTGCGCGCTCGCCTTCATCTCACCGGATAGCGCCGATCTCCCACTGCGTGACCTGCGGAAGCGCTGGCCGAATGCCGACCTGCACGAGAACATGCGTGCAACCGAGCGCGCCGCCCGCATCGCCTTCGGCGACGCCCATGGTGATCTCACGCTTTTCCTGAAGGGCACGAATTTCCAGATCCGTGTGTGGGAGGCGCTGTTGCGTGTGCCCGCCGGCTGTGCAGTGACGTACGAGGACATCGCGCGCGAGATCGGCCGGCCCACCGCCATGCGCGCGGTCGGCGCCGCAATCGGACAGAATCCGATCGCGTTTCTGATCCCCTGCCACCGCGTGCTGCGCAAATCGGGTGGGTTCGGCGATTACCACTGGGGTGCGACGCGCAAGAAGGCGATCATCGCCTGGGAGAGCGGGCGCGCGCTCGCTACCGCCGGCGCGCTTTCGTAAACCCCTGGAAGCTGCAGCCCGCGAGCGCGGTCGGCAGATACAGCGTCCGCACGCGGTCCAGCTGCCGGCGCAGCGTGAGCCGTTGCTGCAGCGCTTTCTCCAGGTCGACGCCGCGCGCGGCGAGCGCTTCCAGCTCGGGCCGCAGCGCGGCACCCTCGGCCGGCAGTGCGTAGAGGGGCAGTCCGCGCATAATTCCGAGCAACACGATGCTGCCGGGCGCCATCACGCGCGGCTCGCCGCTCTTCGCAAAACGCACGCGCCCGGAAGCCGCTCGCAGCTGAAGCGGCGCGCGTGCCGTGATCCAGGTCGCCTCCGACAGAACCTTCGGGCCCTGCACGATCGTCCGTAGCGGGACCCGTCCTTCACTCTGCAATACCAGCGTGTCGCCGGTCGCGTGAACGCGCATCGCGCCCAGCGTCATCATGCCGCCGGGCGCGATCGTGTCGACCACGCACACTTCGATCCTGGATTCGGCGGCCCCGAGCGCCGCGGGTGCGGGCTGCTGTTTGGCCGAACACGCTGCAAGTGCAATCGTCGCAATCGCAATGAAACGCCGCATCCCGAATTCTACGTCGGTTCTTCCAGCCGGGAAATGGCCGGCCCGTTCAGTACGTTTCCATGAG
>JBQTJO010000113.1:0-5248 GCA_052387015.1 Gemmatimonadota bacterium | reverse complement strand
CAAAGCGAAACTGACGATGAGAAAAGCCTACGGTTTTCGCAGCTACCGAGCTATGGAAATCGCTTTATATCATGCACTTGGTGCTTTGCCTGAGCCTCAAGTCACCCACAGATTCTGCTGACGAGGCGGAAAACAAGGGTAAGGGAAAGCGCGACCGCGTGCGCATTGAGCGCCGCGAAGAGAACATGGACGGCCGCGTGCGGATCGAGGAACGCCGCCGCCAGGAGGGCAACGGCGTGCGTATCGAGGAGCGACGGCGCGTTCGTGAGCGCGCCGGCGAGGTGCGAGTGGAAGAGCGCACCGCGTACGCGATCGCGAGCAGTGCCTCTCCAGATTGCTCGGTAACCAGCTCGACGAAGGTCCTGCAGCTCGGATCCTCTATGGTCGCCATTTCAGGGATCAGCCCAACTGCGCTTCCAGCGCGCTTCTCACCCGTGAGCTCGCGCGCTGCAGCAGCACCCTTTGATTGGACGCCGTGAGGCCGAGAAGATTACACACCTCCTCCGCGTTCCAGCCTTCGAGATCGCGCAGCGTGATGACTTTTCTCTGGGCGGGCGGCAATGCCGCTATGGTTCGCATGATCACCTGTCGTGTCTCCTCCGCTATCAGAATGTCTTCGGGCGAGGCGCTCCACTCCTGCGGCGGCGTCTTCCAGTGGTGCGGCCAGCGCGGGTGATCGTGCGGAAGAAAGCGGTCCGGATCGACGGCCGGGTCCGTCACGGCGGTCGTGTCGCCGAGCACGGAGAAGGGAATCATGGCCCTTTTCCTGCTTCAGCCGCGTGCGCAGCCGGTTCAGCAGGATTGTGAACAGCCAGGTACGCAGCGATGCGCGTTGCTGGAATTCGGCAAGCCCTCGTAGTGCGGACAGCCAGGCGTCCTGGACGACGTCCTCCGCCAGGGCTTGGTCCTTCGTGTGAATGAGCGCGAAGCGGAGCATCCCCGGCCCGTGACGCTCCACCAGGATGCGGAATGCATCCTCGTCGCCGAACGCGTAGGCTCTCCAGGAGCGCATCATCTTTCGTCTGGGCCAGCCTCGGCAGGAGGGTCGGTCCGGGGGTTTGCAGCCCGGGCTGGACGGCTGCCACGATCTCGTAGCGCAGTCCCGTAGCGCAGTCCTTGAGGTCCCGTAGCGCCGTCCAGTAGCGCCGTTCCGTAGCGCCTCCCCGTAGCGCCTCTCTGTAGCGCCGTTCCGTAGCGCCGTACTGTCAGTACCGCGCCGGGGCTCGGGCCGCTTCCACCGCGTCGCGGATGAATTCGCGAATGTCTTCATTCGACGTCGCGAGATCCGGCTTCCGCAGATACATCATGTGCCCGCTGCGGTAGCCCTTGAAGCGCATCCGCTGCTGCAGGCGCCCGCCCGGATCCATATTCCACATCGTGTATTTCGCCGAGAAATAGTCGGTGCCGCCGTCGTAGTAACCTGACTGCACCATCAGGTGCAGGAACGGATTCTCGGCCATCGCCTGCCTGAGGTTCTCGCCCGTGTCGTCGTTCTGCCGGTTCCACGGATGGACGGGCCCGAAGATGAAGTACTGCAAGTCGGTCTTATAGCCCAGCACATCGCGCAGGTAATGATTGATGGCGGGCGTGAAGGCGTGATTCCATGATGTGAGTGCCGGATCGTAGTCGTAGCGCTCGCCGGCATCGCTGCGGTCCCTGCCGCGGTAGCGCGAGTCCAGCCGCCCGACTGTCAATCCCTGGTCGCGCAACAGCTCCTTCCAGACGAAGCTGGTTGGCATTGCGAGGTTGTGATTGAGCACCGCTTGCTCGGAGATGCCGCTGTAGCGCGCGACCTGGCGTGCAATCTCACGGCGGCGCGCCTCCTCCACTGAGCCGCCTCGCGCGAGCGCCGGGATAAATGTCTCGATCGTAAAGCGCTCGACTTCCGGCAGCAGTTGCTCGAGATCGCGCTGCTGCAGCTCGGGCGGCAGCTGCTTGTGGTACCAGGCAGTCGCGGTGTAATAGGGCAGCGTCAGCGCGTCCGCCACCGGTCCGTCGCGGTCGACGCCGAGTGAGGTGGGCGAGACCAGAATCACGCCGTTCAGGAACAGCCAATGTGAATTCTGCAGCCGGCGCGCGAGTCCGGCCACGCGCGTCGTGCCGTAGCTCTCGCCGATCAGAAATTTGGGCGACGTCCAGCGCCCGTTGCGCGACACGAATGTCTCGATCCATTTCGCGAGATACGCCACATCTTCGTTGACGCCGAAGAACTGCTCGCGCTTCGCGCCGCCCAGAATGCGCGAGAAGCCGGTATTCACCGGGTCGACATACACGATGTCGGCAACATCGAGAATCGAGTGCGGGTTCTCGCGGACGCCGTATGGCTGAACCGGAAAGCCCTCCTCATCGATGTTCAGGAAGCGAGGCCCGGTATAGCCGAGATGCATCCAGACCGAGGCCGAGCCCGGCCCGCCGTTGAACGAAATAACCAGCGGCCGTGTGCTCCGATCGCGTACATCGCTGCGCTCGTAATAGACGTAGAACACGGACGCGATCGCCTTCCCGCTGTCGCTCCACACCGGCTGCGTACCGGCGCTAACGCGGTACGGAACACGCTGGCCTTTGATGGTGGCGGCGTCGCTCCGGCTCACGACGGAATCGGCGATCGGCGCCACGTCCTGGGCGCGCATCATTCCCGGCGCGGCCAGGGTCAGGAGCAGAGCAAGGGCTACATTGCGCATTGAAATTGTGCTCAGTGGTCAAAAGAAAAAATTTGGAGCCGGAAAGTTACAGATGGGTTCAGCGCGGGCGCCACCTGTTTTTTTGGCTCGGACATTTTCGCCTCCGGCAAGGGTTGATCGAAAAGCTGAATTCCGCTATAATTCAAGGTTCCGGAACGAGTTTCCCGGGCCTGTAGCTCAGGTGGTTAGAGCGCACGCCTGATAAGCGTGAGGTCGGTGGTTCAACTCCACCCAGGCCCATACGATAAGCAACCCCGCAAGCAGTTACGCGAGCGGGATTTTTCTTGCTTGAGTGACGTGCCCTTTCTGTGCCCTTTTCAAGCCGCGTTCTGCACGACTGCGAACACATCTTCCGGCGTCACTTGCTCGTAAATCTTGAGTGCCTCCAGTTCCGCGCGCATTGCGTCATTGATGGGGGTGATACCCTGCTTGTCTGTATCAGCGCTCCAGTGGAATTGCGCCGTGAGGCATGTACTCGCTCAACCGCTCATCCATGCTGTGCGCTGCAAGCGTTTTTCGCGAATCCGCTCTTTGGTCAGCGGCACATCGGATGCCCGGAACTGGCAGAATCGCGCTTTCCCTGCAGCCCCTTATGACGCGCAAGCGCGAGGATGCAGCGGAGCCGGTCCTTGCGGATCAATCACGTCGCACACGAGGCGAGCGTGCGCGTGCCCGCCCCCGGTACGCGTGTGACACTGGGGGTCACCGAGGGGGCACCGAGGCGTCCTGTCTATTCTCCGCCTTGACATACTATCAGCAACGATACTATCCTATACGATAGGATAGGAGGAAAATGGATGCGTACGCGGCCAAGCCCCTGCTTGAGCGATTCATCGACAGTGCTGTCTCAAAACATACGCTAGCTCTTGTGTACGGTCGTCGCCGCATCGGCAAATCCACGTTACTGGAGCGGTTCGCACGAGATAGAACCGGATTTTACTGGGAGGCGTCACGAGCGGAGCCGGCGCTACAGATGCGGCGCCTCGGCGAGGCGCTGGGTGTCCATCTTGGTACGGCTCCACTTCTGTTCGACAGTTGGGATTCTGCTCTGAATCAACTCATTTCGCTGAAGAGCGATGAGCCGTACCCAATCGTTCTCGACGAATTCGGCTACCTACTCGAGGCTGACCCGACTATTGATTCCTTGATATCGCGCCTGTTGGGACCGGCTTCGCAGCGGCGGGACCCCGGACGAGGGCGGCTTATCCTCTGCGGCTCGGCGATCGCGCTTATGCGCACCTTGACTACAGGCGAGGCACCGCTTCGAGGCCGTGCAAGCATCGAACTCGTAATGCAACCGTTCGACTACCGGTCGGCGCTCAAACACCTGTCCCCGGACGGAGACCTGCATTTGGCAGCGCGTCTTCACGCAGTGATCGACGGTGTTATCGGCTATGCAACAGACATGGTAGCACACGACCTGCCACGCGACCTTGCCGACTTTCCTCGTTGGATCGCAGAGCGAGTGCTGTCGCCCGCAGCTACGCTTCATCACGAAGCCTTAACGCTGCTAGCGGAAGACCCGACGCTAACTGCCGCAAGGCCGACCCTGCACCATAGCATTCTCGGCGCTATTGCGAACGGGGCTGTGACTGCTGGACGGATTAGTTCGCTCCTCAAGCGCCCGGTCTCCAATCTCGATCCCACCCTGAAGAGGCTAATTGCCGCAGGGTTCGTCGTTCGGCACGAGGATCCTGTGCGCGCTCAGAGACCCACTTATTCGCTCGGCGATCCCTTCCTGCAGTTCCATTACGCGGTTTTGGAGCCGCACTCATCGGCGCTACGAGAGCGCGCTGCTCTCTCGCTTTGGACGCAGAGATTGGAGCATATCTTCGATTCGCGCGTGCGGGGTCCCGTGTTTGAGCAACAGGCGCGAACGTGGGTCGCGCGATTTTCAGAAGCGGAAACGCTCGGCGGCGAGCCCGATTACATTGGTCCTTCATCAGCAGTGATAGACGGTCAAGAGCACGAACTCGACGTCCTCGTCGCACAGGGCGGAGACAGTGATGCGCCAGCAGACAGGAGAATCATAGCGATCGGCGAGGCAAAGGCCGGCGAGGTTGTTAGCATGAAGCACATACGGAGGCTCGAGGCGGCACGAGCCAGCTTTGGTCCTCGTGCTGCTGACGCCAGACTGTTGTTGTTCGGGAGCAGATTCTCCGAGGATTTTAGATCAACAGCAGGCCGCCATGACGTCGTGCGAATAGACCTCAAGCGACTCTACCACGGAGCGTAAACTAACTAACCGGAAACCAAGAACGCAGAACAAGTCTATCTAATTCCACCACGCCAATCGCCTCCCTGCTACACTCCAGCCGCCATCGCATCCATACCCGAATTCCCGCCCGTTTCAGACTCTCTAGCTGGAGATGAATCATGCAGATCTCCGTGCTGGTGCGTCACCTCGCCTACGCCGTCGCCGCGCTGCCCCGTGTGTACGGCGCCGACGATGGCGTCGATTACCGCGCTGACTTGTTCGTCGTGCAGCACGAGTTCGATGCGGGTCGTCCGCGTGAAGTCCGTAAGGCGTTCCTCGTTGCTCGTCGGCGTCACCTCGACCTTCTCGC
>JBQTJO010000112.1:0-4316 GCA_052387015.1 Gemmatimonadota bacterium | reverse complement strand
CCGATCCGGTCATCATGACGGCCGCCGATCAACGGCCGGGCAGCGGCGTGCTCCAGTTCCTCAGTACGCCGCACCAGCTGACCATCGGCGACGCCGCGACCTTGATGATCATCCTGAGTGACAACAGCGCGACCAATCTGGTCATCGACAAGGTGGGGATCCGCAACGTCAACGCGCGTATGGACTCGCTCGGACTCGAAGTCACGCGCCTGCACGCCAAAGTCTTTCTCGGCTCCTCCACGACCATCGACACGGTCGCGACCCGCCGGTGGGGCTTCGGCGTAACCACGCCCAACGAGATGGCCGAGCTGCTGGTCCGGCTGTATGGCGGCGAGATCGTGTCGGACTCGGCGTCGCGCGCGCTGCTCGGCGTTCTCAGGAACAATTTCGATTATGCCGAGATTCCGCGGCTGCTGCCGCCGGGCGTCTCGGTCGCGCACAAGACCGGCGCGCTCAGTGCCGCGCGTCACGACTGCGGCATCGTCTACGCCAAGCCGCGCGACTACGTCATTTGTGCGTTCACCAGCGACAACACCGACCAGAGCTGGCGGCTCGATAACGAGGGGCGTGTCACCATTGCGGACCTCGCGCGCATTACGCACGAGTTCATGACGGCGCAGAAGTGAGCGGCCGCATCTTCATTGCCCGAACCATCCACTCGCTGAACTCCGAGACGCCGGGCGCGCACGCCCTGGTCGTCGAGCGCGGCCACATCCGCGTCATCACCACGCCCGCCAACGCGCGTCGTGATTTTCCGCATTTCGAGGCGGTCGACCTCGCACACACGACCATCACACCCGGCCTGGTCGATGCGCATATCCATTTCCTCGAGTGGGCGGTCGCCCGGTCGCAGGTCGATCTGGCGCACGCGCGCTCGATTCCGGACGCGGCGCGCGCGGCAGCGGCGGGCGTGCGCACGCGCGGCTGGATACTCGGCCGCGGCTGGAACCCGCAGCGCTGGGGCGGCGCGTATCCGGACCGCGCCGCACTCGATGCGCTCGTGCCGGACGTGCCGGTCGCATTGCAAAGCCACGACATGCACGCGCTCTGGCTAAACACGCGCGCGCTGGAATCGACCGGTATCGCGACCTACGACGGCGACCCGGACGGCGGCAGGATCGTGCGTGCCGCGGACGGCCTGCCCACCGGCGTACTGCTCGAGAACGCGGCGCAGCTGGTGGTTCCGCATCTGCCGCGCTACGACGTCGCGACCCTGACACCTCTCTTGAGCGAGGCGCAACGCGAGCTGCACCGCTACGGCATCACGGGCCTGCACTCCTTTCCGGGTGTTCATCTCAAGCAGCCGGAGCCGCTGTCCGTGCTCCAGGCGATGCGCGAGCGCGGCGAGCTCGCCTTGCGCGTGCTCCAGCACATTCCGCTCGAGCACCTGGAAGACGCGATTCGCCTCGGGTTGCGCAGCGGCTTCGGCGACGCGTGGCTGCGCATCGGCGGGGTCAAAATGTTTCTGGATGGCGCGCTCGGCTCGCGCACCGCCTGGATGCGTGAGCCGTACCAGGACAGCAGCGACTGCGGCGTGCGCGTCATGCCGGAACAAGATTTCCGCCATGCCGTCCGGCGCGCCGCGTCGAATGGCATCGCGAGCGTCGTCCATGCCATCGGCGACGCCGCGGTCGAGCTCGCCTTTGCCGTGCTGAGCGATCATGCCTTCAGGGTGAGCGCTCTGCCGCATCGCATCGAGCACGTGCAATGTCTGCCACCGGATCACACCCGCTTCGACGAACGGGTGGTGTGCTCCGTGCAGCCCGCGCACCTGATGACGGATTGGCGCGCCGCCGAGCGCCATTGGGGTCAGCGCGCGCAACGGACCTACGCGTTCGGCTTCATGCGGGACCACGGAGCCGTGCTGGCATTCGGATCGGACGCGCCGGTCGAGTCGGCGGACCCGCGGCACGGACTCTTCGCCGCCATGGCGCGCACGGATCTCGCCCGCGAGCCGGCCGGTGGCTGGCACCCTTCGCAGCGGCTGAGCGCGCGTGCAGCGCTCGCGGGCTACGTGCTCGGGCCCGCACGCTGCGCGGGCATACCGGCCGCGCGCAGCGGGCTCGTGCCCGGCGCGCTGGCGGACTTCGTCGCATGGCCGCACGATCCATTGAGCCTGGAGCCGGCCGAGCTGCTCGCGCTCGAGCCGGTCGCTACCGTCGTCGGCGGCAACATCGTTTTCGGAGATTGAGACAGGCGTGCGTACCAAGATTGTTACGACTATAGGTCCGGCCACCCGTGCGCGCGACAAGGTTCACGCGCTTTGTGATCTGGGCGTCGATGTGCTGCGCATCAATTTCGCGCACGGCACGCATGAAGAGCATGCCGACACGATTCGCTGGGCGCGCGAGGCGGGTGCGACCGCGGAGAAGCCGCTGGCCGTGCTGGCCGACCTGGGCGGTCCGAAGATCCGCATCGGTGCGCTGCCCGCGCCCGTCACGCTCACCGACAAGATGCGGGTGGTGCTGGCACCGGAGGAAGTCGCGACCGCCAGCGAGCTGCCCACCGGATACAGTGATCTGGCGAAGGACGTGAAGCCGAACGACCGCATTCTACTGGATGATGGATTGCTCGAGCTGCAGGTCACCGACATCAACCGCGATCGCGTGATCTGCAAGGTCGTGCGCGGCGGCCTGCTCAAGGCCAACAAGGGAATGAATCTGCCGGGCATCCACGTCAGCGCGCCCTCGCTGACGGAGAAGGATCGCGCGGACCTCGAGTTCGCGATCGCCGCCGGCGTCGATTACATCGGACTCTCCTTCGTGCAGCGGCCCGAGGACGTCAGGGATCTGCGCGGGCGCATTCCCAGCAGCCAGAAGATCATCGCGAAAATCGAGAAGGACGTCGCGCTCGAAAACATCGAGGCGATCCTCGCAGAAACCGATGCGGTGATGGTCGCGCGCGGCGACCTGGGCGTCGAGCTGCCCTTCGAGCAGGTGCCGCTGGCGCAGAAGAAGATCATCCAGCTCGCGAACCTGTACGGCCGTCCCGTCATTACCGCGACTCAGATGCTCGAATCGATGATCGAGAACCCGCGCCCGACCCGCGCGGAGGCGAGCGATGTCGCGAACGCGCTGCTCGACGGCACTGACGCGCTGATGCTCTCGGGCGAGACGGCGGCCGGCAAGTATCCGTTTCTGGCGGTCGAAGCCATGGTGCGCATTGCCGGCGAGATCGAGCAGAGCCAAGCCTACGAGGCGGGCCCGGCGTACGACATTCCGGTCGCGCGTCACCTGCGTGTCGGTGCGACGCCCACCCAGCATGCCATTGCGGCCGCCACGGTCGAAGCGGTGCGTCTGCTCGGCGCGCCCGCCATCGTTACCTTTACGACCAGCGGCGCGACCACGCGACTGGTGTCCAGCTATCGGCCTCCCGTGCCGATCGTCGGCGTTTGCGACGATGAGACGGCGTGGCGGCAGCTCGCGCTCGTGTGGGGCAGCAGGCCGCTGCTGTTCAAGGACGAGCCGTCATACGAAGCCATGCTCTCGTACGCGCGCGCGTACCTCATCCGCGAGCGTATCGCGCAGCCGGGGCACCGCATTGTGGTCACGGCAGGCGTGCCATTCCACGTCGCCGGCACCACCAACATGCTGCGGGTCGAGGAGCTCTAGCCGATGAGGCTTCGCTTCCTCGGCACGGGCACGTCTTTCGGAATTCCGGTGATCGGCTGCAGCTGCGCGGCGTGCACGAGCACGGATCCGCGCGACCGGCGCTCGCGTCACGGCGCGCTGATCGAGAGCGACGACGCGAGCACGACCGTGCTGATCGACACGCCGCCCGAGTTGCGGCTCCAGCTGCTGGCGGCCCGAATATCCAATCTGGATGCGGTCTGGTTCACCCACGCGCACGCCGATCACACGCACGGCATCGATGATCTGCGCATTTTCTCGGCACGGTCGCTGCCGGTCTTCGCGGACCCGTCCTGCGCCGCGTTCATGCGCCAGAAATTCGATTACATCTTCGATGAGAACTACCAGCCGATCGGCGGACCCAAGGTCAATCTGCGCATGCAGGAGCTGCGGGCCAACGAGCCGGTGCGGGTGGGCGCGCTTACGCTGCTGCCGCTCGCGTTACCCCACGGCGATGTCGAGACCTTCGGTTTTCGAGTCGGCGATCTCGGCTACATTACCGACGCAAAACGCGTCCCGGCCGAAGCGCGCGCCGCACTCGAAGGCGTGCGCGTGCTTGTGCTCAATGCGCTCTGGTTCGGCAAGCCGCACGCGACCCACATGACCATCGAGGAAGCGGTCCAGACCGCGCGCGACATCCGCGCGCAGCGCACGTATCTCACTCATTTGACTCACCGCGGGGTTCAC
>JBQTJO010000111.1:0-9467 GCA_052387015.1 Gemmatimonadota bacterium | reverse complement strand
TTCGTCAGCTTGTAGAGCATCGAGACAATCCGGACGATCAGCGCCTTGGCGGTTCGGGTATCGGATTCCTCCAGCATGTCCATGTCGACCAGGTGGTCGAGGGCAGCGGACAGCTCCGTGGCCGATGCGCGGGCAATCCGATAGAAATAGGCCTTTCGGCCGACGGATGACTCACCGCTCCCCTCTGCAATGTTGAGTGGGAGTGACGCGGCTGCTCGTTGCGTTTGGTCCACCAGGTCGCGGCGCGTATTCTTGAAACGAGCCTTCTTTGTAAGCCGATTGACCTCCCGGCTCAGCTCTCGCGCGACCTGGTATACCTCGAGCTTCTCATGATCGAGCACTTGCATAAAGTGTCTCCCGGTTGGTGCAATCACAAAGAAAGCTCCAACCGGCGCATGTGCCCATAGCAAAACCGGCCAAGCGGGCTGCGCCCACCGTCCACGTAAACGTGACCGTGAACGTGCACGTAAACGTCCGTTATAATAAGATTCAGTACCGCCTTTGCCACAAAAGCAAAACCCCGAACACTCGTGTCTGGGCCGCCGTTTTCGTCGAGGCGAGCGATGGCAGTGACGGCAGGAAGCGCGGCTCCCAACTGGCGGTCCATTGCCAGCCGGGCTGGCCGCGATACTCGAGTGACACGCCCGGCACGGTGTTGGTGCGGCCGCGCGCGCCGAGGAAGAGCCGCTCGTTCAGATACTTGCCCGCCTCGATCTCGGTGCCCTCCACGATGTTCTCGAAATAGTTCTGGAAAGCGGCTTCGATCGGCAGCTCGCCCGCGTGCACGCGAAACACGTCGAGGCCGCTGCGCGTGCCCTCCTGCTCGATTTCCGCAACCGCCTGGTCCACCGCCGCGCCGATCGCGAGGCTGGCGAGCTGCTGCTGTGCGAGCGCGGGCAGACCGGTCAGGCCGCCGTTGCCGAGCCCGAACGCGGCCGACGTCTGCATGTTGAGCAGCGATGCCGACGGCTGGCCGAACGCGAGATAGCTGAGCAGATCGCTTTGCGAGAGCGGCGGCTGTGAGTTGCTCTGCAGCGTCACACGCGGCCGCGTGAGATTGCCGTCGACGTGAATCTGAATGACCAGCGCCTCGATGCCGCGCCGCTGCACTTCGTATTGCGCGGTCAGATTGAGGAACGGGTCGACGGTCGGACCCGGAATGAAGGTGGCCGAGCCCGTGCTCAGCTGGAAGCTGCGGCCGGCGTACGTGTATTCGCCGCGGTCTGCGTTGATGACGCCGGCGAGCGTGAGCGTCTGGCGCGCGTTGTCCATCTGAATGCGCAGTGGGTCACCGTCCTCGGGCGTGTAGATCTCCGCATTGACCTGGAGATTGCGGGCCCACGTATCGGGCGCGATGGTCACACCTACATCGACGGTCAGATTGCGCAGCAGCGGACTCGGTCGCGGCAGGGTCGCGAGCCCGAGCGCCACCGTGTCGAGCGTCGAGCGCAGCGTCGGATCCTCGAGATTCGTCACGCGCCGGTTCACGGTTTCCGGCAGATAGATCACGCTGCGCCGCACGTGCAGGTCGCCGGCGACGTGCACGCCCGTGTACGGCCCCGCGATCTCCAGATCGGCATCTGCGCGGATGCGGCCGCGCTCGTTGTCGAGCAGCACTGCATCGCGCGCCGCCATGGTCAGATCGAAGCCGGGACGCGCGAGCGTGGCGAAATCGATGGTGCCGGCCGCCCGAGCCGTGCCGTGCGCATGCGCGACAATCGAGTCGACGTACGCGGTATCGCCGCGCAGCCTGATGGTTCCGACCATGTCGTGGTAGAGCACGCCGGTCGGCCTGACGCGCAGCTGGGCGAGATCGACGGACGCGATACCCTCGATGCGCGGGCGCTCGAACGTGCCGCGCACCGTCGCATTGCCGCGCACGCGGCCGCGCACATCCGACACGGCCGTCGTGAAGCTGGGCAGCGCCTCGAGCGGCAGCGAGTCCGCGCGCATGTCCACTTGCAGCGGCGCCGTGCGCAGCAAGCGCGGCGCGCGCGCGTCGACCAATGCCAGGTCGATCGGCAACTGCGCGTCCGCGACCGCCAGCCGGGTCGTGTCGCGGAACAGCTCCAGATGCGTGGCAAGCTCCCGACCCGCGTAGTTCAGCGTGCCGGTGAGGTCCGGCAACGCGGTGCCGCCGTAGGCGCCCTGTACCAGCGTCACATCGCCGGCGATCACGGGCGCGCGCGTCGTGCCTTGCAGCCGCGCATGCAGCCCGAGCAGCCCCGCGATGCTGACCGTGTCCTGGAGCAGACCGGCTATATCGGCGAGCTGCAGGTTCTCGATGTCGAGTCGCAGGTCGGCGCGGCCGTCGGTCGGCAGCCGGCCATCCGCGCGCAGCGTCCCGCCCGTGTTGCTGCGCAGCTCGAAGTTATCAATGACGACGCCCGGTTTGCCCCAGCTGATCACCGCCGGCTGCACCGCCTCCCAGCGCGTCGTGTCGAAGCGCATGTGCAGCGTCTGGAGCGCCAGTCGTTTCTGCTCGATCGCGAGCTTGAAATCGCTCAGCACGCGGTAGTCACGATCGGCATCCTGCCAGAACGCGATGTCGGCGCGGCCGGCGCCGCGGTTGCGCTCACCAGTGTAACGCACATCGGCGCGCGCGCTGTCGAATGCGAAGCCGTTCAGCCGCACCGAGTCCCCGAACGCGTTCAGCTCGAGCGTCGCGTTCGCGGTACCGATGTTGGTCAGCTCGTAGCGCGCTTCCGCCCGGCCCAGATAATTCCCGCGCAACGCAAGGCTGCGCGCCTGTGCGGTGCCGCGCGCATCGAAGCGTTCGAGGTTGCCCGTGATGGTGCCGCTCGCGCTCAGGCTGCCTCTGACCGTGTCGCGACGCAGCGGCACGATCGTGTCCGGCTCGAGTGCGGGCGGCGGCGGATAGCCGACCGCGGCCCGCTGCACTTCGGTCGCCTGCGCGATGTGCGCGGAATCCTCGCGCGCCTGCGCCATCCTGCGCGCCTGCACGAGCGGCCGGATGTGCACGACGCCCGTGTCCGCACCCGCCGCGCTCGTGATGAACTGCGAAAGCGTGTCCAGCGAAAACGCGTAGCGAAGCGTGCCGCTGCGCCCGGCCACCAAGCCGAAGCTGCCGCCGAAATCACCGCGCGCCGAGCTGAGCCGGATGTGGCCGGTGTCGACGATCGCGAGGCCGTTGCTCAGGCGCGCGCGCACGATGGCCGTATCGACCAGCGGACTGCCCGCCGCGCGCGAGCCGACCAGGTGCGCAACGAACGACGCCTCTGCGGTCGCTGCATTGGTGCCCGTGCCGCGCGCGACGACCGTGCCCGTGAGCAGCGTCTGCGGCGCGCGGCTGGTCACCGCGGCGGCATTGAAGGCCGTGACCGTCGATGTGAAATCGTAGCGTCGCAAGCCGTCGCTCAGATCGAAGACGCCGCGCACGTGAATGCGTCCGCCATCGCCGCCGATCGCCAGATCGAGATCGGCAGTTAGGTTCGCGCTGGCGCCGCTCGCGACGATGCGTCCGGTTGCCGTGCCGCGCAGGCCCGCGCGCGGCGCGAACGCGCCGACGGTCGCGAGCGCAAGCGTCGGTGTGCGGACGTTCACGTCGTAGTAGCCGCCGCGTCCCCAGTTCAGGTTGGCGCGCCCGATCGCGTGCGACGCGCCCGTGCTGCCGCGGTGCTCGAGATCCAGCGTCGCAGCGATGCGCCGGTTGTCCAGCGAGCCCGTGACGGTGGTCGTGCCGACCAGCGTACCGTCGATCGGCAGGTCGTCTGTGAACGGCCGCAGCGCCGCGACCTGCAGCGGCTCGAAACCGAGCCGCAGTGCGCGCGCGGACAGGCCGTTGATGATGCCGACCCAGCCGTTCGCGGTGACGTGCGAGCGGCCCAGCTCGCTCGAGTTGTGCACGACGTCGGCGACCACGTCGAAACCCGCGCGGCGCGAGCCGGTCAGCGTCGTCGTACCGGTCATGGTACCGCCGTACGGCAGCTCGGGCGCGAACGGCTCGAGCAGCGCCAGCTGCAGCGGCTGGAAGCGCAGGCGCAGGTTGCGCACGGCAAAGCCGTCACGCGTCTCGATTCGCCCGTTGGCGAGAATGTGCGAGCGGCCGGCGGACGCGTCGTCGCTTACCACATCCGCGACGACCGAGAATCCACTTCGGCTCGAGCCGGTCAGGGTTGCGCTGCCCGTCAGCGCGCCGCGATACGGCACCTCCGGCTCGTACTCGCGCACCAGCGAGAGATAGAGCGGATCGAAGCGGAGACGCAGGTTGCGCGTGACCAGCGCACCGGCGCGCTCGCCCACCTGACCTCGTGCCGTGATGTGACTGGTCGGACCGCCCGGCTCCGTGAAGCTGACGTTGCCGTCCACCCGCATCGCCGTGGGTCGGCCCTGCAGCTTCAGGTGGCCCGCGCTGCTGCCATCGGCGAGCGGCGCGTCCCGCCAGTACCGTCTGATCCTGCGCGT
Organism: Gemmatimonadota bacterium; assembly: GCA_052387015.1. Lineage (GTDB taxonomy): Bacteria > Gemmatimonadota > Gemmatimonadetes > Longimicrobiales > RSA9 > CBJLQC01. Next base: position 5,042 of record JBQTJO010000111.1, on the reverse strand, counting down.
GTCGACATTCGCGAAGCGGACGTCGCTCGGTCCGACCGTGAACGTGCCACCGCCGGTCGTGAAATCGGCGAGGCCCCGCACGCGCGCACCTTGCGAGCGCAGATCCATCCGGGATGCGATGAAATGCGTGCGCCCGTCGTGACTCGTGAACGCGAGCGACAGGCTGCCGCTACCGGCCGGAGCATCCGGCCTGATGAAGCGCGCATCCGCAAACGAGGCCTGCGGCAGTCTGAGCTGCACGCGCGCGCCGCTGCCGTCCAGCGCGTAAGCCGCAACGCCGCTGCCGCGCGTGCCCGGCAGCACGAAACGCACGCGGTTGAGCAGAATCGAATCTGCCGTGATCACGCTGCTCGCCGCCAGCTGATGAACCCGCACGCCCGGCGGCTTGAACGGTAGCGCCAGCATGCTGAGCGAATCGATCACGATCAGGCGATTCACGCTGTCCGGATCGGCCAGCCGCAGCAGTGGAAAACGGCCGTTCACATTCAGGAACTCCGAGATGCTCTGGTAGCCGCTGCCGACCGGAACCACCCACCAGCGGTTGGAAGGCGAGAGCGCCGAAGCGATCGCGCGCTCGCGTGCCGCACCGCGCAGCCGCTCGTCCGGCTTCCAGGTGGCGCGTACGACGATGGTCGTCTCACGCAGCGTCATGTCGTTGATCAGAACCCACGAGCCGAAGCCGGGGCCGCGATGCGGCTCCGGCTCACCAACCGGAAATATGCGGGTAAAATTCCACTCCTCACCGGGCGGCTGGTCGAACACGAGCGTCGCATTCACGAGGCGAACATCATTGAGCGTGAGATGTTTGCGCAGCAGCGACATCAGCGAGTAACGCATCGACATCGTGTCGGCGATCAGGAACGGCCGGCCGGCCGTATCCCTGATCTCGACGCCGATCATGCGTACGCCGGTCAGCAGGTTGCCGTGAATCTCGTCGATGCGGACCGTGCCGTGCACGCGGCTCGCGAGCTGATCGAGACCGAATGCGAGCACGCGGCGTCTGCCCCAGTCCGTCTGCGTGAGGAGCAGCACCAGCGCGACCACGAACACGATCCCACCCGCGACCACTCCGACTGCAAGATTGCGTGCTCGCCGCCAGTGCATGGCCATCAGTATGCCTCGCCGATGTAGAGATGCAGCTGGAGCCGTGAGAAGATGCCGCCGAGGAAACCGTGCGGTCCCTCGGTCGGGTCGTAGCGCTTCGGCGTATTCAGCTCGATGAGGCGGAGATCACTCGGCTCGTTGCCGACCTGCAGCTGCGTGATGACCGGCAGCTCATCCACGCGTTTCGGGCGCAACGCGAGATCGACGCGCAGCGGGCCGATCGGCGAGAGATACCGAAAGCCTACGCCGGGCGTGACCGCCGAGCGCGCGCGCGCGCCACGTTCCTCGGTGTCGATGCTGACCCGCCCCGCGTCGACGAACACGGCGGCGCCGAGCGTGCGCGTCAGCTTCAGCCGGTACTCGATGGTCGCCTCGATCAGCGCGTTGCCGCCGACCGGACGGGGCACGAATTCCGACGATGGCGCCACGTTCGGGTCGCAGGTGGCGTCCGCGATGGTCGCGATCGTGCACGCGGCGCCGCGGGCGGTATCCGGATCGATGAGCTTTTGTGGATCGATGGTCAGCACGCGCGGCCCGAGCTGACCTTCGGCGAAGCCGCGGACGGAGCGCGAGCCGCCGCCGTAGAAGCGCGCGCGCGGATGCAGCAGGTTGCCGGACGCGTCATCGTCGATGCCGAGCGCGGTCAAGGTGCTCGCGCTGCCGCGGACTCGCCCGGCATGCGCCCGCACGACCAGCGTGCCTCGCCCGAGTTTGAAATACGGCGTGATCTCGCCTTCGACACGGTTATAGCGCCAATCCGACGCCGTGAAGCCGGATGCGTGCTCCGCCGTGAAACGCGCGGTGTAGCCGTTTGTCGGCATGAGCGGGTCGTCCGTGCGCTCCGCACGCAGCGATACGAACAGCGGCGAATAGCTGTTGCCCTGCTGGAGCGCAGCAATGGCCGGCTGGCGGCAGTAGCCGAAGCCGGCGCAGAAGTAGAGATCGCCAGCCTCGATGCGCGAGCGCTCGTAGCGATACGTGAAGCTCAGCGGCATATCGTGCACGAGCGCGCGTGTGAACGTCAGGCTCGCTCCCGTGACGCGATCGATCACGATGGCCGGAACGCTGCGGCGATTCGAGAACAGCGAGATACCGATGGAATTTTTTGTTGAAAAGAACCAGGGCTGCGTCAGCGTGGCCGAGAGCTGCCAGGTCGGAGTTAGAAAATCGCGATCCACCTCCGCGCTGGTGCCGAACGGCGCCGCGCTCCCGAACAGAGTCTTTCCATAAAGCGAAGGCGCGAGCAGGTTGCCGATCGCCGAGCGCAGCTCGACGCGCCGCGCGCTGCCGTGGAAATTGTACAGCGTGAGATTGCCCTGCAGCTGCCCGAAGTCGACGGTGTTGAAGCCGGCGCCGAGCTGCACGGCTGTGAGTGGCGCTTCCCGTACGGTGATAAGCACGGTCTTCGCGCTGTCCGCAGAGTCCGGTGCGGCGATCAGCATCTGCCGGAACAGCCCGGAGCGAAACATGCGACGCTGCGCCTCGAGCAACTCCGCGCGCCGGTAAATGTCACCGGAGCGCAGTCCGACCAGTCGCTGCACGGTGCGATCGGAGACCTTCTCATTGCCTTCGACACGGATCGTGTCCACAGTCGTGATCGGTCCCGCATCAATGGTGACGTCCAAGGCAACACGCAGGCTGTCGAGGAGTAGTAGCGTGTCGCGAACTTCGGCGTTGCCGTGGCCGCGATCCCAGAGCGTGCGGCGCACGCGCGCATGCAGCGAGTCGAGCCGGGTGAGGTCGCTGCGATCGCCTTGCGACGGCAGCCCCCACCTGCGCAGGCTGCGGACCGACAACAGCTCGCGCGTTTGCGTCACGGCCACCGTGTCGATCAGCGTGGGTGGGCCTTCCGTCACGTTGAACGTGACGTTCACGCCGCGGTCGGTCGGCGTGACGGCCGTGTCCACCCGGCTGTGCCGGAAGCCGCGCAGCCAGTAGAAGACGCGAATGCGCAGCACGTCATTCCGCAGCTCCTCGCGGTCGAGATAGTTTCTTACCTCGAAGAGATGGTTGTGCGTGAGCGCGCAGATCGGCTTCAGCAGGAAGATCCGGCAGTGCGTCTCCCGGGTCGCGAGCGTTTCCTCCAGCAATGTGCGATCGACGCTCTCGACACCATCGAACCGCAGGTCCTCGATGAGCGGAGTGGGGTCCTCCTCCTGGGCCTGGCCGTGCGCGGCGCGCGGCAGGAGGAGCCACAGCCCGAGCACGAGCCCGGCGCAAGGTAACCAGCCATGGAGTCGATACACGCTGGCCGCCCTCGTGCAAAAAGAAAACCAAACGGCCACATTGGTTGCCATGAAACTCTTCCGTGCACTACCAATCCTGATCGCCGCGGCGTGCGCGGCCGCGCCGCCGGCCGGGCACCCCGGGGCCGCACCCGCGCCTTACGACCTGATCATCCGCAACGGCGACATACTCGATGGCACCGGCTCGCCCTGGTTTCGCGGCGATGTCGCGATCCGTGGCGACCGCATCGCGGCGATCGGCCGGCTGACCGGCGCGCAGGCGCCGGATACCATCGATGCGCGCGGGCTGATCGTCTCCCCCGGCTGGATCGATATGCTCGGACACTCCGAGTACGCGCTGCTGCGCGATGGGCGCGCTCTCTCGAAGATCACGCAGGGCATAACCAGCGAGATCACGGGCGAGGTCACGAGCGTGGTCCCCGTGAACCCGAATACGCTGGCAGAGCTGCCTTTCGCGCGCAGGGACACGGTCGACTGGCGCGACCTGGACGGCTACTTCGCGCGCCTCGAGCGGCAGGGCACCGCCATCAATCTCGCAACGTTCGTGACCGTGGGCTCGGTTCGCCGCTACGTGATGGGCGACGCGAATCGCGCGCCCACCGCCTCGGAGCTCGAGCAGATGAAAGAGTTGGTCGCCCGGGCGATGCAGCAGGGCGCCATGGGACTGTCGACCGGCTTGATCTACGCGCCTGCCTCTTACGCGACCACCGATGAGGTCGCGCAGCTCGCGGCGGTTGCCGCCGCGTATGGCGGCGGCTACGCGACGCACATGCGATCCGAGGGCGCTCGGCTGATCCAGGCGATCAACGAGGCGATCGCAATCGGCGAGCGAGCGGTAACCTGGGTGCAGATTCACCACCTGAAAGCAGCGGGCAAGGCGAACTGGGGCAAGCTGCGCGAGGCAGTCGCGACCATCGAGGCGACACGCGCACGCGGCGTCGACGTCAGCGCGGATGTGTATCCCTACACCGCGTCATCAACCTCGCTGGACGCGATCATCCCCACGTGGGCGCACGCGGGGGGCACCGACTCGCTGATCGCACGTCTCATCGATCCGGTGATGCGTGACAGTCTGCGGCGCGCCATCATGGGACCCGCCCAGCGCGTCGAGCTGATCGGCGAGTCATCCGGCGGTCCTACCGGCGTCATGCTGGCGGGCTTCCGGTCCGACTCGTTGCGCACATACAGCGGCCAGTTTCTCAGTGCGGTCGCCGAACAGCGCGGTCAGCACCCGATGGATGCGGTATTCGACCTGCTGATCGCCGACTCCGCCGCGGTTTCCGCGATCTACTTCTCAATGTCCGAAGACGATCTCCAATACGCGCTGCAGCAGCCGTGGGTCAGCATCGGCATCGATGCGAGCGCGCGCGACACGATCATCGATGAGCACCCGCACCCGCGCGCATACGGCTCCTTCCCGCGCATCCTGTGCAGATACGTGCGCGAGAAGAACCTGATCACGCTGCCGGACGCGATACGCAAATTCACTGCTTTGGCCGCCGCGCGGGTGGGGCTCGCTGAGCGAGGCGTGCTGAAGGCGGGCATGTTTGCGGACCTGACGATCTTCGATGCGCAACGTGTGTGCGACCGCGCAACCTTTGCCGATCCGGTGCAGACAGCTGTCGGGATACAACATGTAATTGTGAATGGCGTGCCGGTGCTGCGGAATGGAGTGGTGACGGGGGCGAAACC
>JBQTJO010000110.1:0-3006 GCA_052387015.1 Gemmatimonadota bacterium | reverse complement strand
GTGGTATCCGGTGATGAAGCTGCTGCGGCGAGTATTTCGCGAGAAGAACGTGATCGGCGCGGACATCGTCGAATTGGCCCCGATTCCGGGTTTGAGGGCGCCGGATTTCCTGGTCGCGAAGCTGGTCTACAAGATGATTGGATACAAGTTTTTTGGATAACGGACGTTCACGTTCACGTTCACGCTCACGTTTACGTGTACGAAGGGTGAAAGCGCTGAATTCCTGCATATGGGCACGTCTGACAACCGTGCACGTCAACGTGAACGTGAACGTGAACGTCCGTTAATAGCGTTGCAGTAACGGATGCAGATCGAGCGGATCTTCGATCGCGTAATCTTCAGGAATCAGGCCTGGCGCGGTGAGTATGAAGGGCCAGAACTGCCGGCCGCCCATGGCGCCGTGCGCGCCGACCTGGTCATCGAAGCAGATGCAGTAGTCGCGCGCCGGGTCGTAGGCGCCGAACAGGATCAGATCGCCCGCGTTGGGCAGCGCGGCGATGTGCGCGACCGCCTTGCGCTCGACGGGCGACTTCGCGTAATCGCGCAACGGGTCCTCGCCTTCCAGAATCTCGAGCTCGCCATTCGGTGAGACGACGCAGCGGCCATCCAGCGTCTCGACGTGTGCGCCGCCCGGTATGCGTGTGATCACGACGCCGATCCCCTTGTGCGCGACCAGGAAGTAGTAGAGCGCGCGCTTCTCCGGATCATCGCGAATGTCAGCGAACGTGAGCGGCCTGCGCGGCTCGCTCCAGTACACGTGCGCAAGCGAGGACGAGTAGGTCACGACCAGATCCGAGGCCTCGCGCACGACTTCGGGCAGGAGCGGAAACACCTTGTAATGGCGGCGAATCCAGCGCCCGACGCGGATGCCCAGATTGGGCGTCGGCAGCTTCGACTTGGCGGAGATCTCCTCCAGCTCCTGCAGGAGAAACTCCATGACGTCCTCGTGCGCAGGTGCGTAGTCACCCGTGCCGGCCATCACGAGCACGCCGTGACGAGTCGCACCGACGATGCTGTCGCCGAGCGTCTCGCCGAACTCGATGCGGTAGGGCAGGGACGGCGTCTGCCCGTGATCGCTGAACAGGTAGACGTCGTACGGCCGGCCGGGCAGGCGGCGCGTCATGCGGAGAATCTCGGCAATGCGGCGGTCGAGATCGCGCAGGCTCGAGAGCGCCGCGCGCGAGCCCGGGCCGAAATGATGCGCGAACTCGTCGTAGACGTTGTAGGTCGTGTAGATTTTCGGCGAGCCGGTGTAGACATCGAGCAGGACGGCCAGGGTCTGGAGCTCGCGCAGGATCACGTTGGTGCAGATGTGGAGGAAGGGCAGATACCACCAGTAGTACGTGTACTGGCCGCGCACCTGGCTCTTCAGCCGCTCCCATTCCTCGCGCACGTATTCCCAGATACTTTCCACCACGATCATGAGCGCGCGCAGCGGATGCAGCAGGAGCAACAGCGCGACGCGCCGGCCGCCCATCTTGGTGAGGAACTTCTGGGGCGTGCGCGCGGCGACAGTGAAGATGGCGCGGTCGGCGCCGCCATCGTATAGATTCACGTAGCTCGAGCCGCCGCTGAGCACGCCGTCGCGAGGCAGCCGGTCGCGCATGAACTGGACGTCGGGCTGCTTGGAACCGACCAGCACACGTCCGCTCTCTTTCTCGTACCAGCGAAAGCCGGGCAGGCGGTCCTTGGTGCCGTAGAAGATGGCGGCCTGGGCGGCGGGCGTGGCGCTCGGCAGCCCGGCAGGGTAGCGGCGCAGCTGCCAGCCGTCGCGCTCGATCAGCCGCTTGAGCGTGGGTACGTAGCCCTTGCGCAACGCGAGCTCGAGATCGCCGTGCGCGCACGCGTCGATCTGAATCGCGATGAAGCCACGCCGCGTGTCCTCGCGTCGTGCGCCGCGCTCCGCGTGAAACGGAAAGTATTTGACGCGGTAATACAGCCGGTACAACCGCCGCATCAGCAGCTGAAAAGATTTCACTAAAAGGTTCGAATCTTGGAAAACGTTTCCTTCGCAGTCGCGTTTCTCGCTGGACTGCTTTCCTTTCTTTCACCCTGCGTCCTGCCGCTCGTGCCGAGCTATCTCGGCTTCATCACCGGCATGTCGCTGGAAGAGATGAGCGGCGCCGCACCCCGCAGGGCAGTGCTGATGCCCGCGATCCTGTTCACCGTCGGCTTCAGCCTGGTGTTCCTGATCATGGGCGCGTCCGCCACGCTGCTCGGCCAGCTGCTGCTGCGCTATCAGGATTGGATAGCGCGCATCGGCGGCGTGCTGATCATCATCTTCGCGCTGCACCTGCTCGGTATTCTGCGCATCGGCGCGTTTTTGCGCGAGCGGCGCCTGCACGTCGAGGCGCGGCCGGTGGGTGCAGTCGGTGCGGTGCTGGCCGGCGTCGTCTTCGGCGCGGGCTGGACGCCCTGCATCGGCCCGGTGCTCGGCACGCTGCTGACCTATGCGTCCGCGCGCGCGAATCTCGCGGGCGGCCTCTTTCTCCTGCTCTTTTACGCGCTCGGCCTCGCCATCCCGTTCATCGGCGCGGCGGTTGCGACCAACGCGTTTCTCAATACGTCCCGCAGCATCCGCCGTTTCATACCCGCCTTCGAGAAAGCATCGGGCGTGATCCTCCTGATCGCAGGCGTGCTGCTCGTGAGCGGCAGCTTTTCGACGCTGTCGGCCTACTTCGCTCGCTTCACGCCGGATTTTCTTCTGGAAAAGCTCTAGCAGGGTGCTGAAAAACGGGCCGAGTAGTTTGGGTGAAGGCAGGGCGCTACGCAGACCGTCGCGGTTTTTACAGCGTATCCTGCATAAACCTATGGTTAGAGCGATCCGGTGGCCCAGCAGGTTTATGCAGAGTACGCTGTAAAACCGCGACGGTCTGCGCGTAGCGCCCTGCCTTCACCCATAGCGGCCCGTTTTTCAGCAGCCTGCTAGTGTCACGTCCCGTAACTTCCTTGGCATTCGAGGGCCGCTGCATCCCGCATCGCTGCGTTGCTCCTCCTCGAAATAAC
>JBQTJO010000109.1:0-6446 GCA_052387015.1 Gemmatimonadota bacterium | reverse complement strand
GACGATCAGCCGTGCCTGGTCGAGACGGAGATCCGCCACCCGACCGAGCCGATCCTGCTGCTCGCGCACGAAGATCGCGCTGCGCTCTGGTCGGTGCAGGTCGACGTCGACTACGAGGAGCTGCCGGCGATCCTCACTCTCGAGGACGCCGTGGATCTCCAGGACGACCTGCTCATCGAGAAGGGCGACATTGCGACCGGCTTCGCCGATTCCGATGTGATCATCGAAGGCGAGTACCGCACCGGCCACCAGGAGCAGCTCTACATCGAGCCGAACGGCATGATCGCGGTGCCCGAGAACGGCGGCATCACGCTCTACGGCTCGCTGCAGTGCCCGTACTACGTGCACCGCGCGCTGATGCGGCTGCTGGACTTGCGGGCCGACCAAGTGCGCGTGGTGCAGACCGAGACGGGCGGCGGCTTCGGCGGCAAGGAGGAGTATCCCTCCATGCTCGCGAGCCACGCGGCGCTGCTCGCGCTGAAAGCGGGCCGGCCCGTGAAGATGGTCTACGACCGCGTGGAAGACATGACCGCGACCACCAAGCGGCATCCTTTCATCATCCGGCACAAGACGGGCGTGAAGCGCGACGGCACGCTGGTGGCCATGCAGATCGACATGCGGGTCGACGGCGGCGCGTACGTCACGCTGACGCCGGTCGTAGTGTCGCGCGGGGCGATTCACGCAAGCGGGCCGTACCGCTGCCCCAACATTCGCATCCACGGCCGCGCCTTCACGACCAACACGCCGCCCAACGGTGCGTTCCGTGGCTTCGGCGCGCCGCAGACGCTGTTCGCGGTGGAAGTGCAGATGGACCGTATCGCCGCGCAGCTCGGCATCGATCCGGTCAGCATCCGCAGGCGCAACGCGCTGCGTCCCGGCGACACCAATGCCACGGGCCAGGTGATGGGTTCGGACTGCTCGACTTTGGAAGTGCTGAACGAGGCGGTCAGGCGCTCCGATTTCTCAAGGAAATGGGAGGAAAACAGCCGTTCACGTGCACGTGAACGTGACCGTGAACGTCCGTTAAAAGGAATTGGCATTTCGCTCTATTACCATGGCTCGGGTTTTACCGGTGGTGGCGAAACCAAGCTCGCCTCGAGGGCATCGCTCGAACTGACCGAGACCGGCGTGCGCGTGCTGGTTGGCAGCGCGGAGATCGGGCAGGGCACGCGCACGATCCACGCGCAGATCGTCGCAGATGCGCTCGGCATTCCGGTCGAGCAGGTCGAGACGGCGCTGCCGGACACGTCGGCGGTGCCGGACAGCGGTCCGACCGTCGCATCGCGCACCTGCATGGTGGTGGGCGGCATTCTCCAGCGTTGCGCGGACGACCTGCGCGCCCAGCTGGGCAACCTCTCGCCGGCCGAGTACCTGCGCAAGCACGGGCCGCTGATCGTGACGCAGCAGTACACGCCGCCGCCCGGACTCGAGTGGGACGACTCCAACTATCGCGGCGACGCATACGGCACGTTCGCCTACGCGTGTAACGTCGCCGAGATCGAGATCGATCCGGACACCTACGAAGTCAAGCCGGGCACCATGACGGTCGTGCACGAGATCGGCCGCGCGATTCACCCGGTGCTGCTGACGGGGCAGGTCGAGGGCGGCACGGCACAGGGCGTCGGCTACGCATTGCTGGAGAACGTCGTCATGCGCAACGGCGTGATGGCGAATGCATCGCTCACCAACTACATCGTGCCCACGACGCTGGACACACCGCGCATGGACGTGCACATCATGGAGAACCCGTATCAGTACGGCCCGTTCGGCGCGAAAGGCGTGGGTGAGCTGCCGATCGACGGGCCTGCGCCGGCGCTGGTCAATGCGCTCCGGTCCGCGGGGTTCGATGTGACGTCACTGCCCGCACTGCCCGAAGACCTCGCCACGCTGCACGCCTCATGAAGCTGAACATCAACAACCGGGAGCATACGGTCGACGTGCATCCGATGAAGCGGCTGCTGGATGTGCTGCGCGAGGATTGCGGGCTGACCGGCACCAAAGAGGGGTGCGGCGAAGGCGAATGCGGCGCGTGCACGGTGCTCGTCGATGGCGAGGCGGTCGTCTCGTGCCTGGTGCCGGCCGGCCAGGTGGAAGGCGCGGCGGTCCAGACCATCGAAGGACTCGGCGGCGCTCATCCGCTGCAGCGCACATTCGTGGCGCACGGCGCGGCGCAATGCGGCATCTGCACGCCGGGCATGATCATGGCCGCGCTCGCGCTGGGCGAGCGGGCGACGCTCGAGCAGATCCGCGAGGGATTGGCCGGCAATATCTGCCGGTGCACCGGCTATGAAGCGATCTACCGGGCGATAGCGGAGGCGGAGGCGGAGGCGGGGGCATGAGGACCTCCATCGCTCGGTTCGAGATCGTGCGGCCTCGTTCTGTGGATGAGGCGCTGCGCGCGATGCGCGACGACGTGCTGCTGCCGATCGCCGGCTGCACCGATGTGTACGTGCAGCTCGAGTTCGGGCAGACGCCGGCGCAGCGCTACGTCGACCTGTGGCAGCTGGACGAGCTGCGCGGCATCCGCACGCGGGACGGCATGCTGGTAATGGGCGCGCTCACGACCTACACGGACATCATCCGCTCGAGCGTCGTGCGCGAGTGGCTGCCGATGCTGGTCGCGGCGTCGCGGCTGGTCGGCGGCGTGCAGATTCAGACGCGCGGCACGATCGGCGGCAACATCGCGAACGGCTCGCCGGCGGGTGATTCGCTGCCGGTCTTCGCGGCGGCCGATGCGGTCGTCGTGGTGCGCAGCGTCGATGCCGAACGGCGGGTGCCGTTCACAGAATTCTACACGGGCTATCGTGCGAGCGTCATGCAGCCGGACGAGCTGATCGTCGCGGTGGAAGTGCCGCGCGTGACCGAGCGCCAGTGGTTCCGCAAGGTCGGCACGCGCGCCGCGCAGGCGATCTCGAAGCTGGTGATGGCCGGCGTGCGCGCGCCTGCACCGCGCATTGCGCTCGGCAGCGTCGCGCCCACCGTGGTGCGGCTGCCGCGCACGGAAGCGGCGCTCGCGCGTGGGTCGCTCGCCGAAGCACAGCAGCTGCTGCCGCAGGAGATCGCGCCGATCGACGACCTGCGGTCCACGGCCGACTACCGGAGGCGCGTCGCTGCGAACCTGCTCGCGCGGTTCTGGCATGACACGACTCCGTAGCCGGCGCGTCATCACGCCGGCCGGCGAGCGCGCCGCGGACATCGTGATCGAGAGTGGCGCGATTGCGGCGGTCACCGACATCGATGCCGCGTGCGCTGCCGATGTCGAGTACGGCGAGCTCGTGCTGCTGCCGGGGCTGGTCGACACGCACGTGCACACGAACGAGTGCGGTCGTACCGAATGGGAAGGCATCGTCACTGCAACGCGCGCGGCGGCGGCAGGCGGCGTCACCACGCTGATCGACATGCCGCTCAATTCGATTCCGGCGACGATCGACGTCGAAGCATTGAAGCAGAAGGTGATGGCCGCGCGCGGCCGGTGCCATGTCGACGTCGGATTCTGGGGCGGCGTCGTGCCGGACAACACGTCCGAGCTGAGCGATCTGCTCGCGCACGGCGTATTCGGCTTCAAGTGCTTCATGGTCAATGCGGGCGTGCCCGAGTTCGACTGGATGCAGACGGACGACCTGCGGCGCGTCGCGCCCGTGCTGCGCCGGCTGGATGCGACGCTGCTCGCGCACGCGGAATGGCCGTTCGTCATCGAGGAGGCGGCGCTGCGCGATGACGTCGCATTGGGCGACAGTCGCGAGTACGAGGTGTACCTGCGGTCGCGGCCGGCCGATGCCGAGATCGAAGCCATCGAATACCTGATCGACCTGGTGCGCGAGTTCGGCTGCCGCGTGCACATCGTGCATCTGGCGGCGCCGGCTGCGCTGCCCGCGATCGAAGCGGCGCGCGCGGCAGGCCTGCCGATCACGGTGGAAACCTGTCCGCATTACCTGACGTTCAGCGCCGAGAAGATTCCGGATGGCGCGACCCAGTTCAAGTGCGCGCCGCCCATTCGCGCTGCGAGCGCGCGCGAGAAGTTGTGGGCGGGTCTCGAGCGCGGCGCGATCGACCTGGTCGTGAGCGATCATTCGCCCTGTCCACCGGTCATGAAGCAGATCGAGAGCGGCGACTTTCTCTCGGCATGGGGCGGCATCGCATCGCTGCAGCTCGGATTGCGCATCGTGTGGACGGGCGCGGCCGCGCGCGGTTTCGCCGTGCGCGACGTGGTGAAATGGATGAGCGAGGCGCCCGCGCGACTCGCGGGGCTGGAAATGCGCAAGGGCGGCATTGCACCGGGACGCGACGCGGACATCGTCGTCTTCGATCCGGATGCGATCGGCACGGTGCGCGGCGCTGCGCTCGAGCACCGGCACAAGCTGACGCCGTACGAGGGCATGCAGCTGCGCGGCAAGGTGCATGCGACGTATCTGCGCGGCGAACGCGTCTACGACGGAGAAGGGCAGGAGGGGAGTAGGGGTGAAGGGGCGTTCGCCGAACCAAGGGGGCGGTTACTAAGGGGAATGGAATAGGGATGTACGAATTCACCGAGCTGGTCGATCTGGCGTCGGTGCGGCTGGGTGGCGCGCTGGTGCTCGCCAACGACGAGTTCTTCGCGCCGAAGGAGAATCTGATCCTCGAGCCCGCGCCGGTGTGGCAGGAAGGCAAGTACACGGAGCGCGGCAAGTGGATGGACGGCTGGGAGACGCGTCGTCGTCGCACACCCGGTCACGACTGGTGCATCATCAAGCTCGGCTGCGCCGGCGTGGTGCAGGGCGTGGTCGTCGACACGACTCACTTCAAGGGCAATTGCCCGGAGGCGTGTTCGCTCGAGGGCTGCGCGCTGACGGGCGTGCCCGGCATGCTGGAGCTGGAAAGCGCGTCGTGGCGCGAGCTGCTCGGGCGGTCACAGCTCGAGGGCGACACTCGCAATCCGTTCGCGATCACGGCGCGCGAGCGCGTGACGCATGTGCGCTTCAACATCTTTCCGGATGGCGGCGTCGCGCGGCTGCGCGTGCACGGTGAAGTCGTACCCGACTGGGAGCGGCTCGCCAGGCGCGGCCAGATCGACCTCGCGGCGGCGGAGAACGGCGGGCGCGTGATGGCCGCGAGCGACATGTTCTTCGGCCACCGTCACAATCTGATCATGCCCGGCCGCGGCACGAGCATGGCCGACGGCTGGGAGACCAAACGACGGCGCGGCCGCGGCAACGACTGGGTCGTCGTGAGGCTCGGACGCGCGGGCACGATCGAGCGCATCGAAGTCGACACGATCCATTTCAAGGGCAACGCGCCCGGCAGCTGCTCTCTCGATGCGACGAATGCGCCAGGCGAGGACACGGTCGCGCCGGAAACCGGCTGGCGACCGCTCCTGCCAATGACGCCATTGCAACCGGACATGCTGCACGTGTTCGAGGCTGCGATCGCGAGCGCGGGCGCTGTCACGCACGTGCGCCTGAACATCTTTCCGGACGGCGGCGTCAGCCGGCTGCGCCTGTTCGGGCGCGTCGCCTCAGCACCCTGCTAGGCGCGCGTGACTTCCGCCTCGATCAAGCCGAACGGCTCCGAGGTGGCGAGGAAGATTTCGTTGCGGTTCTCGAGCCCGAACTTCGACAGGTCGACCAGCAGGTGATGCTTGTTCGGCAGCGCGAAACGGATGCGCGCGACCGGCGGGCAGCGCGCGATCACGGCTTCGCCCAGCGCGTAGAGCGTGTGCTGCACGGACAGGCTGTGATGCGCGGCGAAGGTCTCCCGGATGGCCGCGAACGCGGTGTGCCACACGTCGTCGTAATCCAGCTCCGCCGGATCATACGTCCATTCCGCATTCAGCACGGTCGCCAAAATGCGGTCGCGCGTCTCCGGCAGCGTCGTGTAGCGGTCCTTGATGTAGCCGGTGAACTCCGAGTGGCTGGTCTTCAGCAGGTAAAGGCCGCGCACGCCCGCGCGCACCTGCGCACCCGCGCGCGTGCGACGGACGCGGGTTGTGCGCACGTGGGTGCCGGCGCGCGCGAAGGCGTGGTCGTTGAGACGCGACCAGAGATGCTCCCGCAGTGTGACACGCGCACCTTCGATGGGCGCCGCGCGCATAAAATGTTCCGTCAGCTGCAGCGCGAAGGCCTCGCTCGTTTCGTGATAGTGGTCGCGCGCGAGCGCGACAACCGTATTCTTCATGGTGTCGGTCGGCAGGATGCGCGCGTTGTCGCCGGTCAGGTGCGCGTCGGCGAAATCGCCTTCAAGCGCGACCGCCGCCGTCACATCGCGCAGCGTGTGCTCGCGCGCGCCGCGCGCGACCTTGACCAGCCGGATGCCTGCCTTGCCGTAACGATTCCCGCCGAGTCGTGCCATGAATCAGCTGCCGCGATAAGTGGAGTAACCGAAGGGACTGACCAGCAGCGGCACGTGGTAGTGCTGACCCGTGTCGCGCACGTCGAAGGTGATGCTGACGTGCGGATAGAACGTCTCGCGCC
>JBQTJO010000108.1:0-15838 GCA_052387015.1 Gemmatimonadota bacterium | reverse complement strand
AAGACGCGGCCGGCTTCGTCGTAGCGCTGCGAGCGGCGGTAGAGAGCCGCGAGGTAGTAGGCGGCGATGGCATTGCCGGGGTCTTCCTCGACGGCTTCAGCGAGCAGTCTTTCGGCTTCGGTAGAATTGCCCTCGCGCATCAGCGCGATGCCGCGCTCGGTCGGCGAATCACGCAGCACCAGCCAACCGATGACGGCGAGCACGAGCAGGACGGCCAGCACGATGAGCAGGGGCTTCCGCTGGCGTGGCGCGCGGGGCGGCGGGACCTCGTGCACCTTGTCGAGCGCGCCGGCCGCGACCGCGTTGTGCGCGATCTCGCGAACGTGTCGTTCGCCGAGCGCGCGGATTTCGGTGCGCAGCTGATCGATGACGCGCATGGCCTGGTCCGCGTCCGCCGCGTGCACGCTGCCGGTCTCGGCGCGGCCCGCGGCCTGACCGAGCTCGTGAATCTGATGCGCGAGGTCGAGCGAGATGAGATCGCGCTGCCGCAGTGCGGCGATCAGGCGATCGGGCGCCAGCTCGGTCGGCGAAAGTGCGGAAAGGCGAAGATCATCGGCTACGCGCTTATCGGCGCGCAGCAAAAAACGGAGCGACCTCTGCACCGCGGCGTGGATCGCCGGCAGTGCGGAGGCCAGCTCCGCGGTCGACTGGTAATCCTGCAGCCTGGCGATCGCTGCCTCAGACTCGTCGAGAGGCTGAAGCGCGCGATGTGCATCGGTCATGGATCCAGGTCCCAGAGCCCCGCGCGCGCGCCGGAAAGAATGAAATCTTCCGGATCTTCGACCGGCAGGTCGACGCCGCTGCGCACCCTCACTTCCGCCGCGTGCCGACGCATGAACTGTGCGACCGACTCGTCCGGGTGGCCGCACGCCTCCTTCAGCTGCGCGAGAATGTCGGTGTAGCTGCCGGAGCAGACCCGCCCATCCACAAGGCGCAGCCGGTGCACCTGATGGGTGGTCGGCGGGTTGGTGCGCGGGTCAGCGTCGCCATTGCCGTTCTCGATTTCGGCGAGCAGCTCGTCAATCGGATCGAGATCCGCCTCGAGCTCCTCGAGGCGCGCCTCCCACGCGGCCATGTCGGGGCCGCCCTTATCGGCGGGATTGATCGCGCGCTTCAGCTCGATCAGCCGCCAGACGGCGAGCGAGTCCCAGTGGTCGGAGAGCGGCACGCGCTCGAATTCGCGCGCCGCCGCGCCCCAGTCTCCCGAGTCGTAGAGCAGATGCGCAAGGTAGATGCGGGCTTCGTGCAGCTCGGGATCGAGCTCGAGTGCGGCGCGCAGCTCGCTGCGCGCGCTCGTGTCATCGCTCAGCCGGTGCAGCGTGTAGCCGAGCGCCGCGACCGACTCGGCACTCTCCGGATGCACGCGGACGGCCTCGACGAACGTCTCGCGCGCGTGCTCGAACATGCGCTCGCGGTACAGCGCGCGGCCCATCGAGAGCAGCAGATCCAGATCGTCGGCGCAGCCGGTGGCACGCGCCCGCTCGAAGTAGTCGAGCGCCTCGTGACGGCGGCCGAAGCGCAGCATGACCTCGCCCAGGCCGACGAGCGCGTCCTCGTGCTCGCCATCCAGAACCAGGGCGCGCTCGAAGTTCTGGCGCGCCCAGACGAACTCCTCGCGGGCAACTCTGGTATAGCCGAGTCCTATGTAGAGCTCTACCGAGTGCGGATAGAGTTGCAGCCCTTCCTTCAGCGTTTCGAGCGCGCCATCGTAATCGCCGACATCGTACTGGCGATGGGCGCGTTCATCGTACTCCTCTGAGCTGAGGAACGGGTTGGCCATTCAGCGCCTCCTCTCGGGATGTGCCAGGAATTCTCAGGCATACTACCGCGCGGGTGCGCAGTAGTTTCGCGGGGGGGGACGGAAATATGTAGAGACAGTACTGCCGGGGGATCAAATGACGGGCCTGACGCGTGCTTCAATGCGTTTCGCCGCATCCGCACGCCGCTCCGGTGACGTCTTCGTATCGGGGCATGGCCAAATATATAACACCAGGGTCAAGCCTTGAGTAGAGTTTTTTGGTGGCGTATGCTACAACCCTCATGGTACTCGATTTCTTTCGTCGCAAGAAGCTGAGCGACGAGGCTCAGAAACGGCTGGTCGTGGCACTCGCCCGGGCAGAGGAAACCATCATCGACACGCATGTCGACAATGCGCTCGATGTGATCGAAGCAGTCGGCGATGAGCTGCCCATCGACCGGGCTCTGGAGATCTATCTGGAGGCGCTCGAGGAGAATCCGCAGCGCGCCGAGATCATTGCGCGCCGGCTGCTGTCGAAGCTGGGCGATTAGTCCCGGCCCTGCTCGGCAGGCCAGCCGACGCCCGGAATTGGATCGACTACTTCCGTATAGTACTCTGGGCCGACCGGCAGTCCTTTTGGAAAGCGTTCGCGCGGAGTCGGATAGCGCTCGAAGGGCCGCCCGTATTTGCGATCGAGGTAGAAGTTGATCGCATTCGCGACGTATCCGGACGGCGTGTAGCCGTGCTCGCCGTGCTGGAGGAACATGCCCGCCACGATCTCCGCGTTGAATCCGGCCCTCCCGCCCCAGCCGATGAACCACGCGTGATCCTTGAGCGGACAGTTCGCACACGCCTGCGCCGTGCCCGTCTTACCGCCGAAGTCCCAATGCAGCAGCCGGCTTTGCGGCGCTGTGCCGCCCGGTCCCACCACTCGCCGCATTCCTCGCTTCAGCCATTCCGCGTTTTCGCGCGAGATCTTGAAATCGAACGTGATCGGAGGCGCGCTGTCGGTGACCGCCAGCCGGGGCGCGGGCGCTTTGCCATCCGGCCGAATCAGCGCGACGTAGAGGTGCGCCATCTTCAATGGCGTCATGGTGACCGGCCCTTGGCCGATCGCCATCGACATGACTTCGTTATCGGCCGGCGGACCGTAGCCGAATCGCCGCTGCCAGAAGCCGAGATCCTCCGGAAAGATATTGCTGACCTCGGTCGGCAGATCGATGCCCGTCTTCTTCTGGAAACCGAGTCGCGTTCCGGTCTCGATCATACGCTTCAGGTGCAGCCGGATGCCGACCTGGTAGAAGTAGACATCGCAGGAAAATTTGATGCCGCGCATCAGGTCGACGCGGCCATGACCAGCCGGCGCCCAGCAGCGGGCGTACCGACCCATGTACGACATGCCGCCGGTGCATGCGATCGGCATCACCTCCTCGGGTGTGATGACCTTCTCCTCGAGTGCGAGCGCCGCCAGCGGCAGCTTCCACGCCGACGCGGGCGGCTGCGTCGAGCCGGCCACCCGATCGAAGAGCGGCTTCTTCGGGTCCGTGACGAGCGAATCGTACAGCGCGGGGGCGATGCCGCCGGTGAACAGGTTCGGGTCGTACGACGGATTGCTGTAATACGCGAGCACACCGCCGGTCTGCGGATCGAGCGCGACGAAGGCGCCCATGTAGCCCTTCGGGAAGATGCCCTGAATGTAGCGTTGCAGATCGAGATCGAGGTGCAGCTGCAGATCCTTGCCGGGAATGGCGGGCACGCCCAGCTCTTCGGGCAGCCAGCGCTTAATGCGCCCCATCGCATCGATCTCGAGATAGCGGACCCCCGGCTGGCCGCCCAGATGGCTCTCGTAGAACCGTTCCAGCCCCTGCTGCCCGATCCAGCGCCCCTGCTCGTACGCGGCGAACTCCTCGCGCTCGAGCTGGGATCTATTGATTTCCGCCACGTAACCGATGAAATGCGCCACCGCGTCGCCGGCCGGGTAGTGGCGCTTGGCATACTCGAAGACGAGCACGCCGGGGAACTCCCGCCTGCGCTCCTCGAGGCGCGCAATCGCATCGCGCGGCGCGTCCGACAGCAGGATCATTGGCAGATGGCTCGCCTGCAGGAATTTGCGCCACGCGAACTGGATCTGCCGATCGTCGAGGCCCAGCACGGGCTTGAGCGGCTCGATCTGCGAGTTCATGTCGGTCCGGCATTTCCGGGACTGCGCATGGTTCGCGCACACCTTGCTCGGCATCAACATGACCTGGTACGCCGGCACGTTCTCGGCGATGACCTGACCGTGACGATCGTAAATGGTGCCGCGCGGCGGGTGCACCATGAGCGGACGCAAACGATTGTTTTTCGCCGCCAGCGCGTACTCGTTGACCTCCAGCACCTGGAGCTTGGCTGCGGCACCAAGCAGGACCACCAGCACCAGAAAAAGGACGCCGCGCGCGGCGGAGCTTCTGCGCATCCGCGCGCCACGCGGCGTTGAAAGACGACCGTACCGCTCCATTATCTTCCTGGAATCAGTATCCCACACTCCGGGCAGGCGAGATCACGACCGCGCCGCCGCAGCGGTACATAGCGTTCGTGGCGCGGACAGGTCGGCTCGTTGCCCGCGTCGAGTGTCGCATAAATGCTGCTGAGTTCGTGCGCGGTCGGCGCGGGTACCTCGAACCGCTCGCGTTGCGCGCAGCTGAGGCACTCCAGCCAGACTTCGCCTGCTCCGCTCTCGGCCGTGCTGACTCGCACAACCTGCGCCATGCCGCCACAACCGACCGGGCAGGGCGGCGTCTCACCACGGAGATAGCGCGCCAGGACGTCGGCCCGGATCTCCTCGAGTGACATGGTGTCGCGGGGTGCGGGCGGGCGCGGCGCGACCAGGATATCCGCTTCCTCGTCCTCGGCGCGCCGCCCCTTCCGCTTGCGCAGGCGCAACGGCCGCTTCGGCATCAATTCGGCAAGGCCGCCGCGCTTGCGAGGCCGCCCCGGCCGGCGCTTCTTCTTCTCCGGCTTCAGCAGATCTTCGAGCGGATCGCGCCGCTTGCGGCCGCGCCGTTTCGCGGGCGCGGCGGGCGCGGGCGCGGGTGTTATCGCGGACCCGGGCGCGGGCGGAGGTGCGGGTGCCGGTGCGGGTTTGGGCGGTTTTACCGCGGCCGGCTTCGCTGGCTTGGGCGGCGGCGGCTTGACGGCTTTCGTCGCTTTCTTGGGCTCAACGCGTTTCGGCGCTGCCTTTTGGGGCGCGGCCACCTTCTTCGCGGGGGCCTTCTTTGCCGCCTTTACCGCTTTTTTGGGCGCGGCCTTTTTAGGCGGCGCCTTCTTGATCGCCTTCTTGGGCGCGGCCTTTTTCGCTGCCTTTTTGGCCGCCTTTTTGGGCGGCGCCTTTTTGGCCGGTGCCTTCTTCGCGGGCGCCTTTCTGGCCGCCTTCGCCGTTTTGCGTGGCGAGAGCTTCTTCTTGCCAGGCGCAACGGCTACGCGCGCGGGCTTCGTCGCACTCCGCTTTGCAGGCTTACGTTGCGTCTTTGCCATTCGAGATCTCCTCTATCTGCTACCGCCCCGGGCGCTCGAACAGGTAAGCCGAATCCTTGCGCTCACCCTGACCGTTCACGTTGACCGCGTAACGCGCGCCGGCGTAAATCGCGGCGGCGCCATACTCGCCCTTCTTGTTGACCGCGTAAAAATTGACGTTGAAGTTCGGGCGTCGGTTCGGGTACTGCAACCGTTTCTCGACGGTCCAGGTGACCACCCGCCGGCACGCGTCGAGGCAGGCGTCGGTCGGGCTCAGGCCGCGCCGCATGTTTTCGACGACTGTGTGACCGCCGCAAATCTTGATACAGGCCTCGCCCCGTCCGGTCGAGCCCGCCGAGCCGACATCATTATCCGTGTAGAGGCCCGCGCCGATAATGGGCGAATCGCCGACCCGCCCCGGAATTTTGAAGAATAGACCGCTCGTCGTGGTCACGCCCGACAGGTCGCCGTTGCGGTCCACGGCGTTGCAGTTGATGGTACCCCACGGGCGGGTGCCGTCGTGCGAGTCCAGCATGCCCTGCTCGAGCGTCGGCAGCGAATCCGGATCGATGCTGGTTGTGAAGCCTTTTATCTTCTCACCCGATTCCTCCGGCACCAGATAGTCGTCTTCGGGCGAAAGCTCCGCGCGCCACTCGCGGAACTGGCGGCGCGACTCCTCGGTCAGCAGCTCCTCAGCCACGGTGAAGCCCATCTCGCGCGCGAACTCGCGCGCGCCCGGCCCGACCAGCAGGACATGATCGGTATAGCGCATGACGGCGACCGCGACCAAAGAGGGGGTTTTGCAGCCTTCGAGGGAAGCGACCGCGCCGGCGCCGCGCGTCGGCCCGTGCATGACGGACGCATCCAGCTGCGTCACGCCGCGCGCATTCGGCAGGCCGCCGTAGCCGACCGTGATGTCTCGCGGATCCAGCTCGACGAGGTTCACCCCTCGCACCACCGCTTCGAGCGTGTCACCCCCCGCCGCCAGCACCTCGGCCGCCTTGTTCACTGCCTCCAGTCCGTTGGAGCTCGCGATCACGACCGGCGAGACCGCCGACTTCCTGAGGGCGGGTGCGCCTGAGACCGGCTTCGGGAAAGGAAAGGCGCCGAGCGAAGCAGCGCCGAGTCCGGCCGCGCCGGCCTTCAGGAAGTCACGGCGGGTGGTCATCATCTCCTCCTGGTCATCCGATCCGGTACTTGTGAAGCTTCTCGTACAAAGTGGCGCGTGAGATACCGAGCGCGCGAGCCGCGCGCGACCGATTGTCGGCGTAATGCGCGAGAACCTTCAGAATGTGGCGCCGCTCGACCTCTTCGAGCGGCAGATCGATGTCGGACGCGGCGCTCTCCGACGTCGAGACGGTCAGAATCTCCGGTGGCAGTTGCGCCGGCTGCAATAGCTCGCCGGCAGGTGCCATGATCAGAGCGCGCTCCAGTACGTTGCGAAGCTCACGTATATTGCCGGGCCACGGGTACTGTGTCACGACCGCCATCGCTTCCGGGCTGAACCCGGTCGGTCCCCGTCCAATGCGTCGCCGCAAATCCAGCAGCAAACGAACGGCCAAATCCGCGATGTCATCGCGGGCGCGCTCTCGCAGCGGCGGCAGCCGCAGCGGCAGCACGCTCAGACGATAGTACAGATCCTCCCGGAATTTGCCGGCCTTCACCTGTTCGGCGAGATCGTGGTTGGTGGCCGCGATCAGGCGCACCTCGACATCGATCTCGCGGGTGCCGCCCAACCTGCGGAAGCGCCGGCTCTCGAGCACCTTGAGCAGCTTGGGCTGCAGCTCGGGAGCGAGATCACCGATCTCGTCGAGGAAGACGGTGCCGGTGTGGGCGACCTCGAACAGTCCGCGCTTCTGCTCCTTTGCATCGGTGAACGCGCCCTTCTCGTGGCCGAACAGCTCGGAATCGAGGAAGGTCGCACTCAGGCCGGCGCAGTTGATCTCGACCAGCGGTGCACCGGTCCGCGCCGAGAGCGAATGGATCAGGTGTGCGGCCCAGCCCTTACCCGTGCCGGTCTCGCCCAACAGGAGCACCGTCGTGTCGCTGGCGGCCAGCAGCTCGATCTGCCGCGCGATCTCCCGCATTTTCGGGCTGCGGCCGAGCGCGGCGGTGTCGGTGTTCTCGCTCTGCCGCTCGGCCCAGAAGCGGTTGCGACGCCGCAGCTCGACCTTCTCGTACGCGCGGCCCGCGGCCGCGATCATGTGCGCCAGCTCGACGGGCTTGGTCAGAAAGTTCTCCGCGCCCAGCTGCATCGCCTGGACCGCGGTCGCGATGTCACCGTGGCCGGTCAGCATGATAATGGTGGCGTCCGGATCGCGCGCGCGCAGCACCTCGAGCAGCTTGAGCCCGCTCAGCCCGGGCAGGTCCAAGTCCAGCACCACCACATCTGGCTTGTCGCGCTCGTACAGCTCGGAGCATGTCTTCGCGTCCATCGCGCGAGGCACGGCCCAGCCATCGCGCTCGAAAACCTTAGCGAGCAGGTTGAGCACCTCGGCGTCGTCATCGACCAGCAGGATCGAGCGACTCACGACTCTTCACCTTCGCCGGCTGCGGCTTCAGGCTCGATCTCGGGCTCCCGCGGCGTGCGCCGGCGCGCCGGAATCAGCCGCACACTTGTGATGCGGCGCTCCTCGGTGCCTTCCACGCGCAGGTCGCCGGAGCCGTCCACGTGAATGGCATCGCCGGGTTGAGGCACTCGGCCGAGCGCGCCGAAGATGTAGCCGCCGATCGTGTCGTAATCTTCACTCGACAGCTCCATGCCGAAGCGGTCGTTCACCTCGTCGATGCTGGTGCCGCCGTCGATCAGCACGTCACCCTCCGGCGTGACGGTGAAGTCCGGCTCCGGCAGGTCGTATTCGTCGTAGATATCGCCCACGATCTGCTCGAGCAGGTCCTCCAGCGTGACCAGCCCTTCCGTGCCGCCGAACTCGTCGAGCACCATCGCGAGATGGACGTTACGCGCGCGCAGCTCCGCCAGCAGCTCGCTGATCCGCTTCGTGTCCGGCACGAAATACGCCTCCCGCAGCACCTCGCGCAATACGAACGCCTCGCCGGCGGTGCCCACCAGGTACGGCAGCAGGTCCTTGACCAGCAGAATGCCGACAATATTGTCGAGGTCTTCCTGATATACCGGGATCCGGGAGTGACCCTCGTCGATCAGCAGCTGCACGACTTCGTCGAGGGACGCGCCGGCTTCGAGTGCGACAATATCCGGCCGCGGCGTCATGACCTCACGTGCGATGATCTCCGGAAACTCGAACACGCCATGAATCATCTGCTCCTGCTCCGCCTCGATTTCGCCTTCCTGCTGGCTCTGCTCGAGCAGCGTGCGGATCTCCTCCGGCGAGTGCGCGATGCCGGGCATACCGGCCGGCTCGAGCCCGAACAAGCGCACGATCGCGTTCGACGCACCTGAAACCGTGCGGATGAGCGGACGGAATACGGTGGCAAAGATGAGCGTCGGCCGCGTCGTCCAGAGCGCGATGTTCTCGGCGCGCTGATGCGCGATCAGCTTCGGCACCCGCTCGCCCAGCACGACGTGCAGCATCGTCAAGGCCAGCAGTGTGAGAATGGTCGCGACAATGTGCCCGGTCACGACCGGGTACTGCGCCTGCTGCAGATACGGCAGAATGAGGGCGTGAATCGAGTCTTCGGCGACGTACCCGATGGCCAGCGAGGCGGCGGTAATGCCGAGCTGAGCCGCAGCAATGAAGTCGGCAGGCTGGTCGAGCGTCTCGACCACTCGCTGGGCGCGACGGTCACCCGCGCGCATGCGCTGCTCGAGACGGCTGCGGCGAACCGCGACGAGCGCGAATTCGCTTGCGACGAAGTACGCGTTGATGCCGATCAGCAGCAACACGAGCAGGATTTTGATGAGAATGGAAGAGTCCATAACGGGCGGCCCGATTCAGGGCACGCTCGAATCACGCCGCGTTAGCGTCCTCCAGATCGTCCGCCGAATTCTGACTACCGTGTGGAATCACAGGCTGGCAAAAACGGATGCCCGTCAGCTTGAGCTGCTCGAGCTCGGTTGGGCTCAACTCCGGATAGCGTTCCGCCAAGAAACGGACGGTATCATCCATCCACTCGATCTGTTCGTCTTCAGCAGCGTCGATCACGCCACATTGGCGGATCGCGCTGAACAACTCATTGCGTGCGCGGTCGGCGACTGACTCCTGTCGTTCAGGCCGCTCGCGACGGTCACGCTTTTTACGGGACAACCATACCTCCATATTTTGGGCGAGCGGCCCCGAATATAACCGGCGGATACACCAAATGCAAAGAACGTACGCCCACGTCGACGGAGTGCGGCTCGAAGTCTATCGGCACCTGTTCACGGCACTCGCCGAGCAGATGGGCGCAGCGCTGAGGGGCGCGGCGTATTCGCCGAATATCAAGGAGCGGCGCGATTATTCCTGCGCTCTCTTCGATGGCGCGGCACGCGTGGTCGCGATGGGTGACCACATGCCGGTGCACCTCGGGGCCATGCCAATGAGCGTCGCCGCGGCTATCGAGGAGCTGCGCAGCTTTGTAGCCGGCGACGTGGTCGCGCTCAACGATCCCTTCCGCGGTGGTACTCACCTGCCCGATATCACGATGGTCAGGCCCGTATTGCTCGCCGACGCGACGCCGGTCGCATACCTCGCGGTTCGGGCCCATCACGCCGATGTGGGCGGCATGACGCCCGGCTCGATGCCGCTCGCGCGCGAGATCTATCAGGAAGGGCTGCGCATCCCGCCCGTGAAGCTCGTGCGCGCGGGCCGGCGTGACGATGATCTGTGGCGCATGGTGCTCGCCAACGTGCGCACGCCGCGCGAGCGGGAAGGCGATCTCGCGGCACAGACCGGCTGTCTCGAGATCGGCGAGCGACGCTTGCGCGAGCTGGTCGAGCGGCGCGGTCTGGCTGAAGTGCTCGCCGCAATGGCTGCGCTCGTCACCTACGGCGAGCGTCTGGTCCGCGCCGGCGTCGCGCTGATCCCGGACGGCGTCTATGAGGCGGAAGATCAGCTCGAGGATGACGGCTGCGGCGCTGGTCCGCTGCCGATTCGGGTACGCATCGCGGTTGCGGGCGAGACGCTGGCGGTGGATTTCGAGGGCAGCGCGCCGCAGGCGGCGGGCGGCGTGAACGCGGTGGCCGCGATCACGGTCTCGTGTGTGCGTTACGTCGTGCGTTGCCTGGTCGAAGCGTTGCTCGAGCAGACCCTGCCCGCGGGCGGCGGCCCCATGAGCTGCGTGCATGTGCATATGCCGCAACGCAGCATTGTAGATGCGGCGCCGCCCGCCAGCGTCGCGGCCGGCAACGTCGAGACCTCGCAGCGCATTACGGACGTGCTGTTGGCCGCGTTCGCGCAGGCACTGCCGGACCTTGTGCCCGCGCAGTCGCAGGGCACCATGAACAACATCACACTGGGCGGCAGCGATCCGCGTGATGGGCTGCCGTTCGCGTATTACGAGACCATTGGCGGCGGCATGGGCGCGGCCGCGAGCGGCGCCGGACTCTCGGGCGTGCACGTGCACATGAGCAACTCGCTGAACACGCCGATCGAAGCCATCGAGCATGCGCTGCCCATCCGCATTCGCCATTATGCACTGCGGCGCGAATCCGGCGGCACTGGCAGGCAGCGCGGTGGCGACGGCATACGCCGCGACATCGAATTTCTCGCCGACGCGGAAGTCAGCATTCTGTCGGAGCGGCGCCTGCGCTCGCCACGAGGCGCGGCCGGAGGCGGCGCTGGCGCCGCGGGCGTCAATTTGCTGATCTCCGGCGCTGTCGAAGAGACGCTGCCATCCAAAGTCACGGTACGCGTGCGCGCGGGCGATCGGCTCAGCATCCGAACGCCGGGGGGCGGCGGCTACGGCACCGGCGGCTAGCAGGTTGCTGAAAATACGGGTTGGGTGATTGGGTGAAGGCACGGCGCTCCGCCGGCCGTGAGGTTTTACAGCGTATCCTGCATAAACCTGTGATTGAAGCGATCCGGTGGCCGAACAAGTTTATGCAGAGTACGCTGTAAAACCGCGATGGCCTGCGGAGCGCCGTGCCTTCACCCATGTCAGCCCCTTTTTCAGCAACCTGCTAGAAGCCGAACCACCTGCGGCGCAGCTCACCCAGCAGCATGCGCGTGCTACGTTGCCGCGCACTCAGCCAGGCGCGCGGGTGCACGAGAGCGAGCGGCGGCTCGGTCAGGACCGGCACACCGCTGCGGCTTGCGAGCTCGGCGGCTTGCGGCGCGCGCGCGTAGAGGATGGCATTCTGTGCGTACCACCAATCGACCTGCGGGTCGCGCCAGAAGCGAGGACGCAACGCGTCGAGCGCCTGATACCCGGCGCGTGTGAAGCGCTCGTACCAGTACGCCGGCCACTGTTCGTTGACGTGGTGAGTGCCGCCCTGGTAGGGCACCGCGGCCGAGAACACAATGACCGGCGCGAGTGCCGCCAGGTCGCGGACGAGCGAGTCGGCGCGCGCACCGGGCAGGTGCTCGGCGACCTCGAGGCAGAGCGCCAGGTCGAAGCCACGTGCTGTCTCGATCGGCTGCAGCAGATCGTGACGCACGACCAGTGAGTGCGGGATGAGGAGCAGCTCGGACGGCAGCTCGGCGCTGTCGATGCCCATGACGTCGTCCAGGTCCTGCGCGCGCGCGGCCTGCAGCCAGGCGCCCGCGCCGCAGCCGACATCGATGATCGAGCGAGGCTGCACGAGCTCGAGCAGCCAGGGCATGACGCGACGCGCGGATGCCGTCGCGGCTTGCAGTTCGCGGTAGAACCCGCGCGAGTATGCAGGCATGACGACCTGAAGATCGAAGCGCGGTGCGCACGGTGCAACCATTGGACTTCTCGACAGAGCTGACCGTCGTACGCGGGCAGCGCATTTACTCGCTGCGCGCGGGCAGCGGTCCGCCCGTGATACTGCTGCACGGCCTGGCTGGCTCGAGCAGGTGGTGGCGCTACGTCATGCCGGCGCTCGCCGACCATTTCACGACCTATGCACCCGACCTGGTCGGCTTCGGCCGATCGCGCGGCATGCCGGCCACACTCGACGAAACCGCCGCGCTGGTGGCGGAATGGCTGGAGGCGTGCGGTCTCGAGCGCGCCCACCTGATCGGACATTCCATGGGCGGCCAGATCGCGATTCATCTCGCCGCGCGACACAGCGCGCGCGTCGACCGGCTGGTACTGGTCAGCGCGGCCGGTATTCCGCGCCCGGTCTCACTCGCCCACGCGGCGCGGTTCCTGGCCGAGCTGGTGCCGCCGCGTGCGTGGAGTGCGCCGCACTTTCTGCCGCGCATCGCGTTCGATGCGTTGCGCGCGGGGCCGCGCTCGCTGGCACGCGCGACCGCCAGTATTCTGCGCGATGACGTGCGCCCGTTGCTGCCGCTCGTGCGCGCGCGCACGCTGCTGGTGTGGGGCGGGCTGGACCCGCTGACGCCACTGCGCGCGGGCGAAGTGATGGCGCAGGGCATCGCGGACGCACGCCTCGTGGTATTCGACGACGCCGCGCACATCCCCATGATCGATCAACCGGCACGTTTCAACGCCGAAGTCCTGCGCTTTCTCCGCACATGACCGAGCATTGGCTTCGCCTGGGCGAACTCGATGTGCGTTATCTCGAGGCCGGCGCGGGCCCGCCGGTGGTCTTCGCGGCCGGCCTCGGCATCTCCGCCGATTTCTACCGGCCGAACCTGGCGGCGCTCGCCGCTTCCGGCTTCCGCGCGATTGCGCCCGACCTGCCGGGCTTCGGCGAGACCGATGGCGCGCGATTCGGATCGTCGATCATGGAGTTGAGCGAGCATCTGCGCGCGTTTGCGCGCGCGCTCCACATCTCGCACGCACACTGGATCGGGCACTCGATTGGCTGCCAGGCCGCGCTGCACCTGGCGGCGCACGCGCCCGGCCTGGCCAGGTCGCTCGTGCTCGCGGGACCGACCGGCGGCTACGGCCACCGGCTCACGCATCAGATCGGTGCGCTCGCTTTTCACGCGGCGCGCGTGCCGTGGCGGTTGCTCGAGGCCGTGCTGCGCGACTACGTGCGGCTATCGCCTTTCACGTATGTGGGAACCTGGATCAAGGCGAGCCGCGACGATCCGCTCGACAGCGCGGCGCGCGTGCGCTGCCCGGCGCTGATTCTGATCGGTACCAGGGACCGTATGCCGGGCGGCGAGTTCATTACACTGCTCTCACAAAAGCTGGGGAACGCAGAGATCGTGAAGCTTGCGGGCGGGCAGCACGGACTGCCGCTGGATGCCCAGCGGCAGTTCGATCACGCGGTCATCAGCTTCCTGACTTCCGCAATTCGATATCGCCATTGACGGTGCTGAGCGTCAGCTCGCGGCCGCCATTGCCGATTCTTCCGTTCACGCGGCGCGGACCGATAAGCTACACCGCGCGGAACCCGCACTTCGAACTCGAGTCAGCGCCATCATCGTTTTCTGCCTTAGCAGGCTGCTGTTAGAAGTTCCGGACTCTGGGCCGGGGCGGCCTGGGCGGCGCCGGCGGTTCGGCCGGGATGGTTTCGCCCGGACGCCGCAGATGGATGTCACCGCCGAACGACTCGATGTCGAGGCGCGCACTGCCGCTGCCGAAAACGAAGTTCATACTGCGCTTGCGGCCACTCTCGCCGCGCAGCGTGATGGGCAGCGTGGAATCCAGCTCGCCGTTGAAAGTCGAGATGCTGACCGTCACACCCGCCTTGTCGGGCACGACTACCCACACGCCGCCGTTGTGCGATGTGATCGCGTAGTCGCCGCCGTCGCGCATGGTGCCGTCGTAGACGATGCGCCCGTTCACGGTTGCGAGGTCCACCGTGCTCGCCTGCACAGCGCGCAGAACGATCGGCCCGTTTACCGTCTCGGCCTCGATATCACCGATCACGTTCGTGATGCGGATGCCACGGTTCACCGTGTTCGCGCTCACCCGGCCGCGCGCCTTGTCGACGACGATCTCGCCTTCGACCGACTCGAGGTCGAGGCGTCCGCCGCCCGAAACCCGAATACCGCCCTGCACCGTCTCCGCATCCACATCACCCGTGACGCCCTCCACCGAGATCTCGGTGTGCACGCCGCTCAGGTCGAGTGCGACCGACGGCGGCACCGTGATGGTGAAGTTCACAGCCATGGCGGGGCCGACCCGGCCTTCCGCCTCGATCTGCACCGAATTGCCGCGCGTATCGATGTTGATCGCGTCACGCCGGCCGTGCGCGGCCTGCACCCGGACCTCGTTGCGGTTCCAGGTCTTGACGTTGATCTCGCCGCCGAACGTTTCGACTTCGACGCGCGCGCCGGGCCGAATCGCAAAGGTCGTATCGGTCTGTTGCTGCGCGAGCGCAGCAGCGAGCATGCCTACCAGCAGGGTTCCACTCATTTCTTCTACCTCTCAAGTCTCTGCGCGCAGAATGCGGGTCGCGCGCCGCAGCAGCTGAATCTTCCGTTGCATGGTCTGATCGAGATACCGGTTCAGATACGGATTCCCCGGGTCGCGGCTCAGGGCCTGGCGTGCTTCCGCGATCGCCGTGTCGATCGCTCTCAGGTTGGTTTCCAGCACTCGCACGGTCGTTGTGTCCAGACTGGAGCGGCCGGTCTCGAGCGCGCCCTCCAGCTCGTCGATCGCCGTGTGGTAGTTCTCCGCGGCCGGTGACTTCACCGGCACCGGCTGCTTCAGCAGCTCGTCCGTGGTCGCGGCGACGCGCGGCTGCTGCGCCGGCGCCTGCGCGAGCGGCGGCTCCACGCGCCCGCCCAGCATCACGTACATCGTGCCTCCCGACAGCAGCATCAGCGCGATACTCGCGGCGGCGAGCTGCGGGATCGAAACCGAGAAGCGGCGGCGCGACGTCGACTCCCGAAGCGCCACGACTCGCCCCGGATCCCACTCCGCAACCTGAGCCGCAATGCCCGGCCAGAGATCCGTCACCGGCGGCCGATCCACGACCTGCGCCGCACGCGCCACCACCGCCCGCAGCTCCTGAAGCGTGCGGCCACAGTCGGCGCACTCCAGCAGATGCGTCTCGAGCGCTTCCGTCTCCTCACGTGTCAGATCGCCGTCAACGTACTCCGACAGCCGATCCGTCCATATATCCTTCACCATATTTGCTCCTCAGGCCAGGCAATCGCGAAGAACCATGCGGGCGCGGTGCAGCTGAGACTTCGAGGTGCCCGCCGTCACGCCGAGCAGCTCGGCGATCTCTTCGTGTTTGTAGCCTTCTATGTCATGCAGCACGAAAACTTCCCTCGCTCCAGCCGGCAGCCGCGCCAGCGCAGTCTCGAAATCCATGCGCGCCTCGTGCGGCACCGGTCTCGCCGGCGCCTGCTCGAGCGCAATCGCGTCGTCCGAAAAACGGCCGCGCTGCTTCGCGAGCTCCGCGCGCTTGCCCAGGATCACGTTGATCGCGAGCCGGTGCAGCCACGTGCCGAACGCGGACTCCCCGCGAAACAGCGACAGCTTCTGCCAAGCGTGCACGAAGACATCCTGGGCCACCTCGTCCGCCAATTCCTGATTCACCATGCGGCGCGCGAGCGAGTGGATGCGCGCAACGTGGCGGCGGAACAGGCGTTCGAACGCGAGCGCATCGCCTTTGGCGGCCAGGGCGGCATCGAACCGATCGGCTTGCGCGCCGGC
>JBQTJO010000107.1:0-10790 GCA_052387015.1 Gemmatimonadota bacterium | reverse complement strand
AGGTGAAGTGATGGATCCGGTACTGGTCGCGGAGACCGTACGCGCCGTCGTCGATAGCGCCGGCCTAAAGAAGACAGATGTCGTCGCAGCGGTTGGCGGCCACGATGTCATCGTCAAGCCCATCCCGATGGATCGGATGAGCGAGACCGATGCGCGCGAGGTCATCCGCTGGGAAGCCGAGCAGCACGTTCCCTTCGACATGGAAAACGTGCAGCTCGATTTTCAGGTCCTCGATCCCCAGGGTGAGGGTCCGCAGATGCGCGTCCTGCTGGTGGCCGCGAAGCGGGAGCTCATCGAGAATCGTCTCAGCCTGCTCGCTGACGCGGGTCTCACCCCATCCGTCATCGATGTCGACGCATTCGCCCTCCACAACGCGTTCGAGCAGAACTATCCGGATGCGATGGACGGGCTGGTCGCGCTCGTGAACATCGGGCACGAGACGACCAACGTGAACCTGCTCGAGAACGGCGTGCCGATTCTCGTGCGGGACATTCCCTTCGGATCGCGCCGGCTGCGCGAGGCGCTGCAGCGCGAGCGCGGCTTCACGGCCGACCAGGCCGAGAACACGCTGCAAGGCAAGGGCTCAGATGACATTCGCGCACTCATCGACGAGCGGGTCGACGAGCTGGCGGTCGGCGTCGAGCGCGCCGCGGCGTTCATCATCGCGCAGTCGGGTGGCGAGGGTATCGGTCGCGTCTTCCTCTCGGGCGGCGGCGCCGCCATTCCGGGCATGGTCACGGCGCTCGGAAATCGGCTGGCCGTGCGCACCGAGGTCGCCAATCCGTTGCAGCGCGTGGCGGTGCGGCCCGAGGTGATGCAGTCGGTGCCGATCGATGAATTCGGCCCGATGCTCATGCTTCCCGTCGGCCTCGCCCTGAGAACGGCATAGGCGACCATGATTCAAGTCAACCTGCTCCCCGGTGCCATCCGGAAACGCACAGCGCGGCGCATGCCGAAGATCGCGGCCATGGGCTCGCTGTCGCGCTTCACAGGGCTGCCGCAGCTCGACCGCCTCGCGCTCTTCGCGGTGGTGGCCTGGCTGACCATGCTGCCGTTGACCGGCTACATGTTCCTGAGCTCGCGCTCGCGCGTAGACGAGCTGAACGTCTCGATCGAGGGCGCGCTCGCGGATTCGACCAAGTACGCCAACATCATCGCCGCCAACAGGCGGCTGCTGGAGCGGCGCGACACGATCGCTCAAAAGGTCAACATCATCCAGCAGATCGATGCCGGCCGCTACATCTGGCCGCACATTATGGATGAAGTCAGCCGTGCCCTGCCGCCGTATACGTGGCTGGTATCGGTTCAGGGCCTGCCGGCCGACTCGGCGGAAATGGCTCCGAACTTCCGCATCGACGGCCGGACCGGCAACAACTTCGCACTGACCAAGTACCTCCAGGATCTGGAGGCCTCGCCGTTCATCCGAGCCGTGAAGCTGTCGACCACCGAGCTGGTGCGTGAGAACGAGAAGCTCGTCTACTCCTTCTCGCTCGAAGCTTCGTACGAAGAGCCACCGCCCGATGTCATCGAAACGGTTCCTCTCTTCTCGAAGGAGCCCGAGTAATGGCAGCGCTCAATATTCAGCTGCCCAAGGACAAGGCCGGCCAGCAGAAGCTTCTGCTCGGCGTGCTGCCGTTCCTGATCTTCTTCGGCTACTACCAGTTCATGCACGGCAAGCAGATGGAAGCGATCGGCGTGCTCGAGACCCGGCTGCAGGAGCTGGAAACCAGGAACGGTGCCGCGCGTTCGATCGCGCTGACCGGCGGCCCGGAGCTGCAGCAGAAGCTCGCGCTCTACGAGCAGCACATGAAGCGCCTGGAGGAGCTGATTCCGAAGAAGGAGGAGGTCGCCGCGCTGCTGAACGGTCTTTCCGAGCGCGCGATGGACACGAACGTCGACCTCGCTCTGATGAAACCGGAAGTCGCCGAGGCAGGCCAGTTCTATACGCAACAGAGCTACCAGATCACGGTGATCGGTCTCTACCACGACGTCGCGCGCTATCTGGCCGCGGTTGCATCGCTACCGCGCATCGTCACGCCGATCGAGCTCGCGCTCAAGCCGCGCGGCGCCGCCGATATCTCACGCGATGGCACGCCGAAGCTGCAGGCGAACTTTCGCATCGTGACGTACGTGATTCCGGAAGCGCCAGAAGCGCCGGCAGCGCCGCCGCAAGGAGGTGCCAGTGGCAGTCATTAACCCGAGCTGGCGAGCATGGGATCATGGAAGCATGGGAGCATGCGTGACTGCGGTGCTCCTGCTCATAGGCAGCGGCGCACCAATGTTCGCGCAGCAGCCCGCGGCGACGTCCAACGCACCGCCCGGCCAGGTGGCGGAGCCGAAGCTGGTGTTCGATCGCGAAGTGTTCGGCTATCCGGGCAGCGGCCGCCGCGATCCCTTCAAGCCGCTGGTCGGCAGGGAGTCGCTCGGTCCGCTGTTCGATGACCTGAAGATCCGCGGCATCATCTACAGCAACGATCCGACGCGCAGCATCGTGCTGATCCAGGATGGTGCGAAGCGACAATACCGCCTCAAGCGCGGTGACGTGGTGGGCAATGCCCGCGTGGTGGAGATCCGGCCGCTCGGCGTGCGCTTCGCGGTCGAGAACTTCGGCATGATCCGGTACGAGGTGCTGGAGGTGCGGCGCGGTGCGGCCGGGCTGACGGCGCAAAGCGGCTCGACGCCGGCGAGCGCGCCCATGGGTCCGGGCGAGCCCGCGACCGAGGAAGCTGCCCGGAGATTGCTCGATTCACTCACGAACGCCCGGCGCGACAGCGCCATGGGGGAGGCCCGTCGATGATCCCAATTCTACTGACTCTTCTGGTCAGCGCGTTTGCACCCGACAAGACGATAACAAGTCTGTCGGTGCAGCCCGCTTCCGGTCGAACGGCTGTCGTGGTTCGCGTCGATGGCGACGTGACGTGGCGACACTTCGCGTTACACAACCCGGAGCGCGTCGTCATCGACATTGCGGGTGCGCGGCAGGGACTCGCGCTCGAGTTCTCCGACATTCAGCGCGGCGGCGTCGCGGCGATGCGGGTCGGGCAGTTCAGCCCGGAGGTCGTGCGCGTGGTCATCGATCTGGCGCAGCCGGTCCGCTACGAAGCGGCCGAGCAGAGCGGCGAGATCCGCGTCTCGTTCCCGAATCCGGACGGTGCCTTCCAGGCCTGGACGACCGGGCTGTCCTCACGCGGCGTGAAGCTCGATGCGCCGAAGCCGGTGCAGCCGCGCCCGGCGGTGAAAGCCGCCGAGCCGCAGGAGCGGCCACAGCCGCGCGTGACCGTCTCGTTCGAGGAAGAGCCGATCCTGAACGTGTTGCTGACCTTCTCGGAATTCGCCGGCCGCAGCATCATCGCGAGCCCGGAAGTGAAGTCGATTACGGTGACCGCGGACGTGCGCGATCAGCCGTGGGATGTCGCGCTCGACGCGATTCTCATGGCGAACGGCCTGTCGGCGCGCGAGATGGAAAGCGGCATCATCATTGTCGAGCAGCTGAGCAAAGTGGCCGAGCGGATCAAGGCCGAGCCGCAGGTGACGCAGATCTTCTATATCAAGTACGCGAGCGCCGACACGCTGGTCACGACGATTCGACCGCTGCTGACCCAGGCCGGCGCGAGCGGCGTGGCCGGCACGGTGTCGGTCAACCCCGCGGCGAACGCGCTGCTGGTGCGGGACACGCGCAGCGCACTCGATCAGATCGGCAGACTGATCCAGGAAATGGATGTGCGCACGCCCCAGGTCACGATCTCCGCGAAGATCATTTTCATCGACCGGACCGCGCTCGAGGAGCTGGGTTTCGTCTACGACCTGAAAGATTCGCGCGGTTCGCAGCTCAACCAGGTGGTCTCGGGCTGGGACGATCTCAACGGCAACGGCGTCTTCGAGGAAGGCGAAGAGAGCGACGAGAACCTGATCGCGCTGGGCGGCAATTCGGTAGCCGCGCTCGCCAACGCCAACTTCCGCGTTGCCTCGCCCGCGCTTCAGATGGTGACATCACTGCTGCTGGGGCGGCATTCGCTGATCACTTTCATCGACGCGTTGCAGTCGGTAAGCCTGAGCGACATTCAGGCCGCGCCTTCGATCACGGTAATGGATCACCGCGAGGCGCGCATTCAGGTCGGTGAGCGGACGCCGATCCGCACCATCGATGCGGGCGCGGTCGGCGGCGGCAGCAATGCGCCGGTCGCATCGGTTCGGACCGAAGAAACCGGTATCATTCTGCGGGTCACACCGCACATCACCGGCAATCAGGTGCTGCTCGATCTGCACGCGGAGCGCTCCAACATCGCGCTCGCGCCCTCGGACCTCGGCTTCACGTTCCAGACGCAGGAAGCACAGACGCAGGTGCTGGTCGACAACGGTGAAACCGCGGTGGTCGGCGGCCTGACGATCATTGAAAAGACGAAGGTACGCGCAGGCATCCCGTTCCTAATGGATCTCCCCGTCCTTGGTGCGCTGTTCCGGAACCAGTCTGATCGTGAGAACAAGCGCGACCTGTTGATCATGGTCACGCCCCACATCGTGCGGGAAGGCACTCCATGAACCTGAATCGCTTGACTACCTGGCGTTGGGGAGCGGGCGCGCTGCTGGCTGGCATTGCGGTGCTGCTGGCGTGTGATGGCTCGAATCTCTTCGATAACGAGCAGAACCCGTTCCTGACGCCGCGCGTGTCGCTGTCGGCACCGGCCGGTGCGTTCGCCGGCGATACCATCGGCATCGCGGTCAGCGCCACGTCAGCCGTCAACGTGACCTCGATCGATGTCTCCGTTCGGGGTGCCGTGAGCAAGGACACCACGGTCGCCGTGTCGCCGGCCCGATCCGTTTCCGCGGTCGTGAAAATCGGCGTGCCAGAGATTCTGACCGATACGCTGATTTTCGCCGCCGCCGTTGCGAAGGACCAGAACGGCGGCGTCAGCCGAGTGCAGGTGGACACCATCCGGGTGGTCGGCCCGCCGGTCGTGAGCGTCGACCGGCTGGACACGCTGGCGCTGGGCGCGACTTCGAGCCTGACCATTCGCGCGTTCGGGTCGCGCCGGGTCGCCCAGTTGGATGTATCACTGCGCGGCGCCGTCGTGGAGGACCGCACCATTGTCGTTTCGCCGCCCCTGAACGATGCGATCGTGCCGCTGAGCGTGCAGATTCCGGCCGTGGCCAGCGACACCGTGCTGCGGGTCGGCATCGTCGCGCGCGACGTCTCTGGCCTCAGCAGCAGCCCGGTTTCGGTGCTGGTGCCGCTGCGCATTGCGGCGCCCACCGCGACGCTCACAGTTCCGCTGACCGCGACACCGGGTAGCAATCTCGACCTGGCGGTGCGCGGTCTGGCCATGCGCGGAGTGGCGCAGATCAGGGTCGAGCTGCGCGGCGCGACCCTGACGCCGATCGATGTCGAGACCGCGTTCCCGGATCCGCTGCGCACGGATCTTACGCAGAACTTCTCGATCCCTCTTCCGGGAGACTTGACGGACCCGAGCCTCACGGTGCGCGCGTTCGTGATCGACCGCGCCGGCACAGTCAGCACCGCGACCACAACGGCAACGGCGACCGTCGCGGTTGCGACCGGTGCGCCGACCATTCTGTCGGTCACCGCGCCCGACTCCACGCGCGGCGGCCAGACCGTCGACGTGCGCGTCGTCGCGCAAGGCGTCCGGCCGATCACCTCGCTGACGGTCCGCTTCCGCGGCGCCGTCAACCAGGACGTCAGGGTGCCGATCACCGGCAGGACCAGCGTCACGGAGGACGTCTCGATTCAGCTGCCGGTCGAAGTTGCCGACACCGTGCTGGTCGTTACCGCGGTTGCCGAAGACCAGTCCGGCGCACTCAGTGCGCTCACGACCGCCGCCACCAGGCGGATCAGGGTCACGGATGTGACGATCCCCACGGTTTCGGCGACGGCCACACCCGGCTCGACCGCGGCGGGCAGCACGATCCGGATTCGCGTCAACGCGCGCGACAATGTGAGCGTAACGCGCATCGGCTACGCGGTCGTGAACCCGAAGGGTGATACGATTGGCGTAACGCCGACGCTGGTGACGACATCCGGCGCGGTGAAGGACACGACGTTTTCTTTTATCGTGCCGTTGACGATCACCCCGCGGACCGTTCGAGTGCTTGGCATCGCACAGGATGCGTCGGGTCGTCGCGGCATCTCGACCGCGGTGAGTGTGATCGTCGCTGATACTGCGGCGCCGGCGATCACGATCAACCTACCCACCACCGGCTCGACGCTGCCGCTCAATGACAGCGTGCGCGTCAACGTGCGGGTCGTGGACCCGACCGGCGTCAAGACGATCCGCATGCGTGGCGAGTCGGTAAGCGTCGACTCGCTGGGTCCGACGCTGACCATTCAGCGCTTTGCCGAGAAGGTGATCACCTTTCCGTTCACGCCGGGAGCGCCGCTCCCGACCGATACGACCATCACGCGCTACCTGCTCGCGATTCCAGACAGCATCTCGGAGCCGGTCTCGATCATCGTGAGCGCGTTCGACAGCATCAACAATCTCGCTTCGGTGTCCACC
Organism: Gemmatimonadota bacterium; assembly: GCA_052387015.1. Taxonomy (GTDB): domain Bacteria; phylum Gemmatimonadota; class Gemmatimonadetes; order Longimicrobiales; family RSA9; genus CBJLQC01. Next base: position 4,278 of record JBQTJO010000107.1, on the reverse strand, counting down.
TCGATTCTGGTAGGTGGCCCGCGTGTCGAGCTGCGCAATCCGATCAGCAACGCGCAGGTCGTACCCGGGGGTACACTGCTGCTGACCGCCTTTGCGGTGGATCGCGCGGCCGGCATCGACAGCCTGCAGATCAGCCTGACGGGTGCGCAGCAAAGCACCTTCATCTTCAGACCAGGCTGTGCGCCGGCGACCTGTACGCCCGGCGGGCTAGCCTCGAATGACAGCGTGCTCGTCAATCAGAACTATGTGGTCGGCCCCGCTACCGGCGGCGTGAACATCCAGGCGACGGCCTGGAACCGCAACCGGGTCGCCGGCCAGTCGGCGATCGCCTCGGTGCTGGTCACCACGACCGCCGTGACGGATGCGTCACCGCCGCAAGTGCGTGTGACCATGACGGCCAACGACCGCGTCGAGCTGTCGGACACGGTGACGCTCGATCTGGCGGCGCAGGATGCCGGAGCTTCCGGTCTGCGGCGCATCGGTGTGGTGGTCATCGCGCAGCCGGGTGGCACCGGCGTCGCACGCGACACCCTGTACCTGGACAGCGTATTCATCGGCACGGGCCGCACGGGCCTGCAGCCCGCACAATTCAAATTCACGCTCGATGAGTTCGACTGCACCGAGACCAACATCATCAGTATGCCGCGCAACTTCACCTTCCAGGTGCATGCCTTCGCGGTTGATACTGTCGGCAACTGCGGCTCGAGCGTGACCAGCACACTGACCGCGTTGCCATGTGACTCGATCATGCCGCCGCTCTCGCAGAGGAAGTTCTTCATTGCGAGGAACACGGCGCCGCTCTCGCAGCTGGTGACGGCGGTGCCCGGCTTCGCACGGCCGCTGCCGACTGCGGGTTCGGTGATCGCCGACCTGGTGGTCGACAACAATCCGGCGCGGCCCCGTATGTACATGGCGAATCACAATTTCAACCGCGTGGAAGTGCTGAATCTGCAGGACAGCACGTTCGCGCCGGCGGTGAGCGTGGGCTCGGAGCCGTGGGGCATGTTCGTGAACAATGCGAACGATCGTCTGATGGTCGCCAACTCGGGTGGTACCAACATCTCGATGGTGGACATCACCCAGCCGGTGAACGCGATCAAAGAAGTGGCGGCTGAGCGCATTCTGACGCCGAATGCGGTGCTGTTCGACGTGCTCACGGCGGTCAACAACGGCTTCGTGCGCTACAACGCGACGGCGCACGACTTCAGCGACCGGCCGCAGTTCGTGGCGCAGGATGCGAACGGCATTATCCTGCACTCGACCAAGCCGACCGGCGCCGCGCCGGATGGCACGGTGCGCTATCTGCTGCCCACCGCGCCGCGTCGCGAGTCGAAGATCCTGTTCAACCGGAACGCGATCAGCGCCAACAACGACGCGACCGCGATCGGACATGTCGACAGTGTCGTGGTCCAGCGCAATTCCACCTCGAATGACCTGGTCAATATCTTTGATCACCAGTCCGGCAATCCCGCGGCCATCATACAGTCCGGCTTCGTCGACCTGCGTACCGCGATCGACCGGGTCCGTCGTGGCCCCGATGGCATTCTCGGTACCTTCGATGATTCCGACATCGTCGATTTCGGAGGCGCCTGGAATCTGGAAGCAGTGGGGCTGTCCGATACCACCTTCCTGGCGGCCTCCGGCGACGGTCAGTTCGTGGCCTTCGGTGAGGGCGCGACCGGTCCGTTCGCCCGCGTCTGGGTGTGGGCTGCGGCGAGCAGGTCTATCAGCGATGACATTTCCGTGACCGACCTGGTCGGCAACTCGGCGGAGCGCGTCCTGGGTGTCGCGTTGAACCGGAACGGCCTGATCGGCGCCGCGCGGGGCGCCGCGTCGACCTACTTCTTCAGCAACGACGCGAACTTCGAGGGCCAGTTGCGCCTGCAGGGTGTGTTCAGCAGCGGCGTGGCAGGCGGCAACGGTGGCGTGGCCCTGCACCCCAGCCACAATACCGCGTTCGGCTCGAATGACACCACGCTCGCGTTCATCGCGACCGTCAACCGTTCCATCAAGATCGTCGACACATTCAGCTTCCGCGAGCGTGGCGAGATCCTGATCCGCGACAACATCGTCGGTCCGTTGCGCGCGGCGCTGCCGCTCACGGCGGAGAACGCGGGATTGAACGGCACCTGCAATCAGATCTGGGTCAAGCTGTACGGCGTGACCGCCGCCGGTAAGGCCGTGATCATCAACGTTCGGGTGAGAGACATCAAGGTTGCTACGCCGGGCGGTCTGGTCTGTCCGACCTGACGCGATAAGGCCGGGGCGAGTGGCTGGGGCCAGGTGTGCGGACTCCTAGCCTTAGCCCTCGTCCCGGCCGCATGTCTGGTTATCTTGAAGACCCGGTCGTCTTGACTGGGTCTTCAATTTTTTGTGAGGCAATGAGATTTCACTTCCATACCGCCGGCGAATCACACGGACGCGGGCTGATCACGCTGATAGAAGGCGTGCCCGCCGGCTTGCAGCTTTCAGCCGGGCGGGATATCGACCCCGAGCTGAGGCGGCGGCAGGGCGGCTACGGCCGCGGCGACCGCATGAAGATCGAGCAGGACCGTGCCGAGTTCCTCTCGGGCGTACGCCTCGGCGAGACGCTCGGCTCGCCCATCTCGCTCGTCATCTGGAACCGGGACTGGGAGAACTGGCGCGTTGCGATGTCGCACGAGCCGCAGCCCGGCGCGGACGATGCCGCGCTGCGCCGCGTGCATCTGCCACGTCCCGGTCACGCGGATCTGGTCGGCGTTCTCAAGTACGACCGCTATGATGCGCGCGACATTCTCGAGCGCGCTTCCGCGCGCGAGACCACGGCGCGCGTGGCAGCCGGCGCGATCGCCAAAGCGCTGCTGCGCGAGTTCGGCATCTCGATCGGCAGCCACATTGTCGCGATGGGCGAGGTCAGCGCGGAGATCCCCGACGAGCTGCCCGCCGACCTGAACGCCGTCGCCGATGCGTCGCCGGTGCGCACCATCGACAAGCAGGCGGAGGCGCGCATGATCGAAGCGATCGACTATGCCAAAGCGACCGGCGACACGCTGGGCGGCTGTTTCGAGGTGGTCGCGCGCGGCGTGCCGCCGGGTCTGGGCAGCCACATTGCGTGGGACCGCCGTCTCGACGGCCGCCTGGCCCAGGCGCTCATGTCAATTCAGGCCATGAAGGGCGTCGAGGTCGGGCTCGGCTTCGAGGCCGCCCGGCGTTTCGGTTCACAGGTGCACGATGTGATCGCAGAAGGGTATACCCGGGCGAGCAATCGGGCCGGCGGCCTCGAGGGGGGTATGACCACTGGCGGGCCCATCGTGCTGCGGGTCGCGATGAAGCCGCTTTCGACATTGATGCGCCCCCTCGGAACCGTAGACATTCAGACCGGCAAGCGCGGGGAAGCCGTCACCGAACGGAGTGACGTGGCCGCTCTGGCCGCGGCCGGGGTGGTCGGTGAGGCCATGGTCGCGGTCGTGCTCGCGGATGCGCTGCTCGAGAAGCTGGGTGGCGACTCGATACGCGAGCTGCGGCGCAACCTCGACGGCTATCGCGAGTACGTGGAACAGCGTGGCGGCACGGCCTGAGCGGGTCGTCCTGATTGGCCTGCCGGGCTCCGGCAAATCCACGGTGGGCCCGCTGCTGGCCAGGCGCCTGGGCTGGCGATTCGTTGATCTCGATACGCTGATCGAGCGGGACGCAGGTCTGCCGGTTACGGAGATCTTCGCGCGCCACGGCGAGCGCGAGTTCCGCCGGCTGGAAGGCGAGTTGACAGCCCGTTTAGCTTCCGAGCCCCGTGTGGTCCTCTCGCCGGGCGGCGGCTGGATCGTGCATCACAAGCTGCCCGCCGCGTGTATCGTTTGGCTCCAGGTCAGTCCGGCTGTGGCGTTGGGGCGTATGGGCGCAGGGGCGAAGGGGCGACCGCTCTTACAGCCGAATCCGCTCGAAAAGCTGAAGCACCTGCTCGCAGCTCGCGAGCCCTATTACCAGCGAGCCGATATTGCGATCGATACGACCGGCAAAACGCCGCACGCTGTCGCGAGCGCTATCGCAGTCGCTATTGAAGAAAAGCATGGCCACGAAGAAAAAAGATGAAACTCGCCTGGTCGTCGTCGAATCGCCGGCGAAGGCCAGGACGATCAGCAAATATCTCGGCAACGCGTACCGCGTGCGTGCCTCGGTCGGTCACATTCGTGACCTGCCGGAACGTGAGCTGGGCGTCGACATCGAGAACGGCTTCGAGCCGAAGTACGTGACCATCCGCGGCAAGGGCAAGGTCATTCAGGACCTGCGCAGGGAAGCGGATTC
>JBQTJO010000106.1:0-7319 GCA_052387015.1 Gemmatimonadota bacterium | reverse complement strand
GCGCGCGGCCCTGACCGTAGCCGTACGAAGAATTTGCCGAGCTTGAACTAGTCCCACTCTGCCGGGATACGAGCCAAAATGCGTACGTGATTGCTATCGAACGATTTACGGACGCGTGGAACTTCCGGCGCGCCGGATACGTAGATAAAGCGGCGAATGTGAGGTGTGAGAGTGTGTGAGCGTGCAACAGATGTTTCTCATGCTCACACGCTCGCACATTCCCAAATTCTCAAGATCCCTGGCCCTGCGGTGGCGTCCGGCAATTTCCCTCCTGCTTGCGCAGCCGGTCGCAGCCGCAGGGCCTTCCTCATCGCACAGATTACACTGATTTACACGGATTCCACCGGGGGTTTGTAGCGCTCCTGGTACAGCAGGATCATGTCGGTCGAGACCGGCTTGTGGCCGAGCTGCTTCAGCATGGTCGTGACCTGGCCGCGATGGTACGAGCTGTGATTGACCAGGTGCCGCAGCATCTGCCAGAGCGGGAACCCGAAATCGACACCCGCGAAATTGCGGTAGGCGACGACGCGATCCAGCGCATCCGGCGTCAGCCCCCGCAGGAACGCGTCCCGCTCCGCGTCGATATCGTGCCACCAGCGCACGAGGTCATCGTGGCTCAACGACTCCTTCGTGCTCGGCAGTGCGCTGGGCGAGCTGCCTTGCCAGCGCGTCAGCCACACCCAGTCCGCACCGACAATGTGAATCAACGTGTCGCGCACGGATGGGAAGCTGTTCTTCAGGTCGCGCGCCAGCTCCTCATCGCTCAGCGCGCTCGTCGACTCGAACATGCGGCGCGTGGCCCACGCGTTGAAATCGTACAGCTCCAGGATCTCGTCGAATCTGGTCATAGTGCGATCAGAGAGATTAGAGCGATGTGAGCGATGTGAGCGGTGGTTTCGCTTTGATCGCTACCATCGCTCTCATCACTCTTATCGCAGTGTCTACTTCAATGACTTCAGCTCGATGACGACCGGCGCCGCCAGGAACTCCTGCTTCACGAGAATGTGGGGCGCCGCCTTGCGCACATACACCTTCATCGCTCCCTGAGCCGTGGCCGTGTCGAGCTCGTATACATCGAATTCGCCCGCCGCAACCGTCTGCCTGCTCTCACCGGTCAGCTTGACCGTCACCGGCACGACCGAGCGGCTCTGAGCATTGAAGAGACTGAGCTTCAGCTCCCTGGTTTTATCCCAGGGCGTGAGCCAGATCGCGAACTCATCCATGCCGGGCAGCAGCACTCCTTCGGCGAGTGCCGCGTCGATGGCCTGGGGTTCCGGCATCTGTGGCATTTTGACGCTGCCCGTGACCTTGCCGCCGGCAACTGCCAGCAGCTGCGTCATCTCCTGCCCGCCCATCTGCATGTTCAGGTTGGCGGAAATCGGTGCGAACGTCTTCGCCTCGAAGACCAGGTCGGCGTTCACGGTCTGCATACCGGTGCCGGTGCCCTTCGAGCGAACCACCTCTTTGCCCTCGAGCTTTTCGCGCGTCAGGACGCGCGTCATTTCCGCAACCACATTGCCCTGCGCGCTGACCGTATACTGCAGCGTCATTGGCTGGAGCGCTGACGCGTCGATATTGGCCGGGCCCGCCTGCGGCGCGTCCGCCACGACCGGCCGGCCTTCTTCATCGACCACCGTCACTTTGCCGAACTGCTCGAGTTTCGGCTTCAGCACGCTCGCATCGCCGGAAATCACGACCAGCGCCTGCTCGGGATGATAATGCTGTTGCGCGACACGCTGCACGTCGGCCGCGGTCACCGCGGCCAGGCGTTGCCGCCAGGTCTGCACGTGGTCGCGCGCCTGACCGAGCAGCCGGGCCTGTGCGACCTGACCCGCGATCTGCTGCGGCGTCTCGATGGTGAGCGGGAAATTACCGGTCAGATACGCCTTGGCGAGCTCGAGGTCCGAGGCGGAAACCGGTTCCGCGCGCAGCCTGGTCGCCAGGTCGATGAACAGCTGGAACGCGCTGTCGGCGACTTCGTTGCGGACGTCACCCCAGAGCATGAAGTAGCCCGGATCGAGCCGTTGCGTGCTCTGCGCGTAGGCGCCGTACGTGAAGCCCTTCTGCTCGCGCAGAGTCGAGTAGAGCCAGCCATTGCTGCCGCCGCCCAGGATGTACTGCGCGACCGTGAGCGCGGGCCAATCGGCGTTGGTGGCCGGCACGATGGTGTGACCGATGCGGAAGGAGGCCTGCACCGCGCCCGGCTTGTTGACCAGCACGATCTCGCGCTGCGCGACTGTGGACGCCGCGGCGAACTGCGGGCGTGCCGGGCCGCTGCCCCGCCACGCGCCCAGCTGCCGCTCGAGCTTTGCGGTGATCTCCGCGGGCGCGACATCGCCCGCGACCACGATCAGCGCATTGGACGGCTTGTAGCTCGCCTGATGGAAAGCGACAAGATCCTCGCGCGTGAGCGCGCGCAGTGCCGCCGTGGTCGTGACCCGCCCGTACGGATGCTTGCCGAACACGCGGCTCTCGAACTGCCTTTGCGCGAGCGTGGAAGGCCGGCTGAGCGCGACCTGCAGATCGGTCAGAGAGCGCTTGCGCTCGGTTTCCACCTCTTCGGCCGGGAATGTCGGGTTCACGAGCATGTCCGCGATCACGGCCAGCACGGCGTCGACGTCGGCCGCGAGCATGCTCGCGCTGACGGTCGCCCAGTCGTGCGTCGCGCTGGTCGAGACGTTGGCTCCGAGCCCTTCGATGGTCTGCGCGATCTGCTTCGAGGTCTTGCTCTTCGTGCCGGCCTCGAGCAGGCTCGCCACCATGCTCGCGACGCCCGGCTTCGCAGCCGGGTCCGCCGTGCTGCCCGCGCCGCGAATGTAGATGTTGATCGAGACGACCGGCTGTTCGTGATTCTCGACCACGATGGTCTGCGCGCCGCTCTTCAGCGTGCGCTCGGCGAAGGCCGGGAACGCGATCGGTCCCATGGGCAGCGGCGGCGGAACCTGCGGTCCCTGCGCGAACGCGGTCGCGCTGGCGACCAGTACGGCCGTGACGGCCAGAATCGGATTCTTTTTCATCGTAAGCTCTCCGTCAGTCCGAGGTCGCCGCTTTTTGCGGCGGCACGACCGTGACCACCGTGCGATTCGCGGGGTTGAGATACTTCTGCGCGACGCGCCGAATGTCGCCGGCCGTGACCGCATCGTATTTGTCGAGATCGGTGTTGACGCTCGCGATGTCGCCGTGCAGCAGACGCGCGTGCTGCAGCGCATCGGCTTTCGACATGACCGTCTGCCGGCTCATGATCGCGCCCGCCAGGAACTGGCGCTTCGCCTTGGCGAGCTCCTGCGCGGCAACCCCTTCGCGCTTGATCTTCTCGAGCTCCTCGTACAGCAGCGTCTCGAGTTTCGCGACGTCGTTGCCCTGCGTCGGCTGCGCCTGGAACGCCATGTAGCCGTCGCGCAGCTTGCTGCGCAGGAACGCGACCGCGAAATTCGCGATCTTGGCTTCCTTGACCAGCGCCTGGTTCAGCCGGCTCGATTCACCCTGACCGACAATGTTCGCGAGCAGCTGCAGCGCGTAGACGTCGTCGTCCTTGTGCTCCGGCACGTTGAACGCGACAAACAGCACCGGCACGCTGGCGAGCTTGTCCTCGAGCACCTGCCGGCGCTCGCCATCCGTGCGCGGCGCGGCGGGCGCGGCCGGCAGCACTGCGATCTCGGGGCCGCGCGGGATCGCGCCGAAATACTCCTGCGCGAATTTCTTCGCCTGCGCGACCGTGATGTCGCCGGCCAGCGTGATGGTCGCGTTGTTCGGGACGTAGTACCGGCGGTAGAACGTGACCACGTCATCGGCCGTGGCTGCGTTGAGGTCCTCCATGCTGCCGATCACGGTGTGCCGGTACGGCCGATAATCCGAGTACAGCGTGTCGATCATCAGGAAGCCGTTGCCGTACGGCGCGTTGTCGATGCGCATGCGGCGCTCTTCCTTCACGACTTCGCGCTCGCGCTTGAAGTTGTCCTCCGTGACCTTGAGGCGCGCCATGCGCTCGGCCTCGAGCCAGAGCGCGAGGTTCACGCGGTTCGAGGGCACCACCTCGAAATAGAGCGTGCGATCGGTGTCGGTCGTGCCGTTGAGACTCGCGCCGGCGCCCGACAGGTGTTTGTCGAAATCGCCCTTGGCGAGGTTCTCGGTCTCCTGAAACAGCATATGCTCGAACAGGTGCGCGAAACCGGAGCGGCCGGCCTCTTCGTGCGCGCTGCCGACATCGTAGTAGACGTTGACCGCGACGACGGGTGCCGAGTGGTCCTCGTGCACGATGAAACGGAGACCGTTCTCGAGCTCGAAGGTCTCGTAGTTGGTGGGCGGCGCGGTCTGCGCCGATCCGATCACCGGCACGACCGCGACTGCGGCAAGCGCCAGCACTCTTAGTACTTGCATGGGGATTTGACTCCGAGTGGTTATGGATGTGCTTTCAGTTTAACTACGGGCGCGGGCGCGGGCGAGGCCGCGGGCGCGGGATTTTTGCGGGTCGAGGGTCGAGGGTCGAGGGTAGCGGACCTCGATCCCGTGACCCGCGCCTCGCATCCCGCAACCCGCGCCGTTTCCCGCGACCTCGCCCGCGACCGCGACCGCGACCGAATCTGTTACACGGCCAATGGATCCAGCCGCAGCGCCTGCCGCAGATAGCGTCCGGTGTGGCTGTCCTGAACCTTGGCGATCTCACGGGGCGTGCCGGCCGCGACCACGCGACCGCCCGCCGAGCCCGCTTCCGGCCCCATGTCGATCACCCAGTCCGCCGCCTGGATCACCTCGAGATTGTGCTCGATGACGATAGCGGTATGGCCGGCATTGGTCAGGCGGCGGATGACCTCGAGCAGCTTGCGCACTTCGGCCGTCGAAAGGCCCGTGGTCGGCTCATCCAGAATGTAAATGCGATGGCCCCGCTTGCGGGTTGCATAGATCAGCTCGCGCGCAATCTTCAGCCGCTGCGCCTCACCGCCGGATAGCGTCGGCGCGGGCTGGCCGAGCCGGAGATAGCCGAGCCCCACCTGCTGCAGCTGCCACAGCATCTGCCCGAGCTTGTCTTCCTTGATGAAGAAGCGGATCGCCTCGTCGATGGTGAGATCGAGCACCTGCCGGATGTTCAGTCCCTTGTACCTGATCTCGAGCGTGTCCGCCTTGTAGCGCGCGCCGCCGCAGATCTCGCACGGCATGTACACGTCCGCGAGGAACACCATTTCGATTTCGATGACGCCGTCTCCCTGACACGCTTCGCAGCGGCCACCCTTCACGTTAAAGGAGAAGTGTCCGGGCGTATACTTGCGCTGTTTCGCGAGCGGCTGCTGCGCGAAGATCTCGCGGATCTGGTCGAACGCCTTGATGTACGTGACCGGGTTGGAGCGCGGCGTCTTGCCGATCGGCGACTGATCGACCAGCACGACCGCGGACACGCGGCCGACACCCTCGAGACGATCGTAACTGCCGATCAGCTCGCCGAGATGCTGCTTCGCGCTGCTTTCACCACCAGTCAATTCCTTCTCGAGGGCGCGATAGAGAATGTCGTGGACCAGCGTGCTCTTGCCGGAGCCGCTCACACCTGTCACGGCGGTCAGCGTTCCGAGCGGTATTTCGATGTCCACTCCGGCCACATTGTGCAGCCGCGCACCGTGCAGACGCAGCCGCTGTTTGAATTTTGCTCCGCCGGAAGCGGAGGCCGAGGCGGAGGCGGAGGCGGAGGCGGCGCGCAGCTGTCTGCCGGTGCTGCTCTCGGCGCGTGTGAGCTCCTCGTACGAACCCTCGAAGACAACCCGGCCGCCCTTTTCACCCGATCCGGGTCCCAGCTCGACAACGTGATCCGCGACTGCAATGGCGGCCGGATCGTGCTCGACGACGAGCACACTGTTACCGCCGTCGCGCAGCCGCTTGAGAATGTTCAGCAGGCGATCCGTATCGCGCGGGTGCAGACCAATCGTCGGCTCATCGAGAACGTAGAGCGTGTCCACCAGCTTCGCGCCGAGCGAATTCGCGAGCGCGATGCGCTGGGCTTCGCCGCCTGACAGCGTGCGCGTCTGGCGGTGCAGCGTGAGATAGCCGAGCCCGACGTCGAGCAGAAATTGCAGGCGCGCATCCAGCTCCCGGAGAATCGGCTCGGCGATGCCCTGCTCCGACGGCGACAGCGCGGGCGAAAGCGCCAGCGAGCCGAGCCATTCCTTCAGCTCATCGAGAGCAACCAGGCTCAGATCGGCGATGGTTCGGCCGTCGATCTTCACGTACAGCGCCTCCGCCCGCAGCTTGGTGCCGCCGCACGCGGCGCAGGTGCGCGCCGTCTGATAGCGTCGCAGAAACACGCGGATGTACTGCTTGTAGCGCTTCTCCTCTTTCGAGGCGAGGAACCGGATGACGCCCTGGAAGCCCTTTACGCCATTGATGACTTCATCGCGAAACGATTTCGGCAGGTCGCGCCACGGCTTGTCGACCGCGACGCCTCGCTTTTTCGCGTAATTCAGCAGGTGCGCGCGCGCGCGCTTGTAGCGCGGCATCTCCCACGGATCGAGCGCGCCTTCCTTGAGCGAGCGCTCCGGATTGGGCACGATGCAGCTCACGTCGTACTCGAGCGTCGCGCCGAAGCCCGTGCACACCTGGCACGAGCCGTACGGATTGTTGAAGGAAAACAGACGTGGCGAGAGATCGAGGAACCTGATGTCGGGATGCTCTTCGCAGCGCGCGTACTCGCTGAAACGGATCGTGCGCGCGTCGGTCACGATCTGGACCTGGCCTTCGCCTTCCTTGAACGCAATGCCGACCGAATCGGCGAGGCGCTCGGCAATGTCGGGCCCGGCCACCAGCCGGTCGACGACGACGAGCAGCTCTTCCGTGCCGGCCAGATCGTGGCCCAGCCGCCGCGGATCGTCGGCGCCGGGATCGTCGAGGCTCACGACTTCGCCGTTCGCAAGCACGCGCAGAAAACCAAGAACGCGAAGATTTTGCACGACGCGCTGGTGCGAGATGCGCGCGCTGCGCGGCAGCGGGAACGCGATCATGATACGCGTGCCCGGCTCCAGCTTCAGCACTTCATCCGTTACGGACTGGACCGTGGCCGGCTTCACCTGGCGCCCGCAGATCGGGCAGTACGTGCGTCCCGCGCGCGCGAAGAGCAGGCGCAGATAGTCGTACGTCTCGGTCGCGGTGCCGACCGTGGAGCGGCTGGTCTTGGTAGGATTCTTCTGCTCGATCGCGACCGCCGGGCTGATGCCGTCCACCAGGTCGACGGCCGGCTTTTCCATGCGCTCGAGGAACTGCTTGGCGTAGGTGGACAGCGATTCGACGTAGCGGCGCTGGCCTTCCGCGTACAGCGTGTCGAAGGCGAGGGACGATTTGCC